>JAZUMX010000225.1:0-1691 GCA_045603865.1 Thermoguttaceae bacterium | reverse complement strand
AACAACGCGTCCTGACGCTGCGTTGCCGTATCTGCAAAAGATCATGCAGCTCAACGACGAACAGCCGGATCCCAACAAAACCCGTCTTCACTGGGCAAGACGAAACTTTGTCCGCTTGCTTTTGTCGATCAATTACAACATGGAAAATCAGGCAGAAAGCATTAAACTGTTGGACGCCAACATTGCGGAAAGCGACACGCCATCCCTTGAAGACGTCAAAATGAAGGCGATTATTCTGGTGTCTTGTAACAACCCGCGGGATCGTCAAAAGGCCATTGAACTTATGGAAAGCATTATTGCGCGCGGCGTCAAGCTTGAACCGGAAGAACAGTTCATTTTAGCGCGTTTGTATAATGAAGCTGACAAATGGGATCTTGCCAAAGAACAAATGCAGGATCTTTGCATTCGCGAACCAAACAACATTCGATACATCACAGAATTTGTCAGAATGATGCTTCGCCGCAATTTGCCGGTTGAAGAGATTCAGCCGTTAATTACGCGTCTGGAACAGAACTTCCCGAAGACGATTATCTCTGTTTTGCTTCGTTCTGAACTGTTGCATATTCAGGACAAAGACGTTCAGGCTTCAGACATGCTGATGAATTATTTCAAAGCCATTCCGGTTGATCATCAAGAGGAAATGCCGATTATTGCTCGTCAGCTTAACCGAATTGGTCAGATTGAAAAGGCGGATGAAGCGTTCCGAATGTATATGAAGGTTAATCCCAAGGGCATTTTGGATTATGCAGATTTCCTTGCTCGTCGCCGACAAATTGACAAAGCCATTGACATGTTGGCGGCTTTGAAAGACGATCCTGGATTTAAGGCTGAGGAAGTGCTCAAGGCGCTGTTGGATCTTTTGCGAGTCAATCCGCGTCAATCAACTCCGGAACAGCTCAAAAAGGTCAGCGACGTACTCAACGAATACGAAAAGGCGTCTCCGGACAATCTTTCCATTCGCGTTCAGATTGCTGAACTGAAAATGCTGCAAGGGAAAATTGACGAAGCGGAAAAGATGTACGATGAAATGCTTCGCAGTCAGACCCTGTCAGACTGGCAAAAGGTTGTCATTTACAATAACCTGTCATACGCGCTGTCTGTTACAGGTAAAAATCCGCAGAAAGCTCTTGACATTATTAACGAAGCAATCAAGATTCACGGTCCGGCGGAGTATTTGCTTGACACGCGAGCTTTGGCGCTGCTTTCATTTAATGACCGAGACCCGGCAAAATTGGCGTTGGCGGTATCCGATCTCGAACGCGCGGTCGCTAAAAATCCAACGGCAATTTACTATTTCCATTTGACCAGAGCTTATCTGGCAAACGACGACCGCGAGCACGCCAAGGCGACAATGAATATTTGTCGTAACCAGTATGAAATGACAATCAACGACGTTCCGAAACTGGAACGCAGTGAATACGGACGAGTCCTTACCAATCTGTAACGTGTATTCGATGTACTTGTTAGTTAGGAGTGAGGAGTTAGGAGTGAGGAGTTGACGCAAAGCGCCTCAATAACTCCTCCCTCCTCACTTCTAACTCCTAACTGTTTAAACTACGGTCTCTTTCATGGACAAAGAATATTTAGTCTTTCTCGTTCAGACGGCGATTATGCTGTTTTTGATTCTCAACCCGCTGGGCAACATTCCGGCCTACGCTGGAATCATGCACGAGTATTCCGGTAGAGATTAC
>JAZUMX010000224.1:0-2595 GCA_045603865.1 Thermoguttaceae bacterium | reverse complement strand
GAGTTTGAGGGGAAGAACCTTTTTTTCAAAAAAGGTTTTCCCCTCATATTATTTCCGCTTGAAAAAACTTCTCTAAAAGGGAGCCAGCTTGCTGGCGACCTAAAGTTTTTTCAAGCCCCGCAGGCGGGGGAGTCAATCCGCGCTGCCGCGCGAGACGTATTATACCCGCTCCCGTTGGTCGCTCGCGAAATATGATGGTTTGAAACAATTGGTTTTTTTGAACGCAGAGGTCGCAGACTCCTCGCAGAATACGCAGAAGCAAGCGACCATGTGTCATTTACGCCCGTTGGGCTATGACACGATGTCCGCTTGCGTTTTTTAAAATTATTAAATCAACAAGACATAATTAGATAAAATCGGGCGGGAATCGTGGCGTAGCTAACGTAGTTAGCGTCGTCGCCACATTCCCAGCCCGTCTGCACTCTCTGCGAGTAGTCTGCGATCTCTGCGTTCTCTTTCTTTATTTATTTTGAACGCGCTTTTTCAGATTTAAGAATAGAATAATTTGGCAGCCTTTTGGACTACTCTTCCGACTCTTTCCCGCCATGCTCTTTGATCCATTGAATTACGTCTTCACTTGGAAAAGGATCAGCAATGGCTTTATCCAAAGGGGTCTCGCCATCGTTGTCTGTCGCATTGATATCCAACCCCTGTTCAACAAGCCATTGAATAACCTCGACAGAATCTCTCATGGCAGCCCAATGCATGACTGTCCTTCCAAACTTGTCTTTTTCATTGATATCCAATCCCTGTTCAACGAGCCATTGAACCATTTCTAAATGACCTCTCCATGCGGCTGAATGCAAGACGATTACTTCGTTGTTATCTTTTGCGTTGACGTCTACTCCCTGTTCAACCAGCCACTTAACAAGCTCCAGATTACCGCTGTCAGCGGCTAAATGCAAAGCTGTCTCTCCATCATCGTCTTTTGCGTTGACGTCCGCGCCATGTTCAGCCAGCCATTGAACTATTTCTAAAGAACCGTTGAAAGCTGCATTTTGTATGGTTGTTAATCCAGCATAGCCTTTTGCTTTGACATCCGCGCCCAGCGCAACCAGACATTTAACCTGTGTTATAGAGTTATTATCAATAGCATAATTAAGGAGAGAGTTACCGTCAGAATCTTTATAAAATCGAACGATAAGCGTCAATATT
Organism: Thermoguttaceae bacterium; assembly: GCA_045603865.1. Lineage (GTDB taxonomy): Bacteria > Planctomycetota > Planctomycetia > Pirellulales > Thermoguttaceae > RUG11551. The sequence continues at coordinate 1,440 of JAZUMX010000224.1, read as the reverse complement.
AAAAAGCAAACGACGAGAACGGTTAATGCGATAAAAACGTATTTTGCAATATTGGAATTTATCTTTTGCATAACATCTCCTTTGGCGCGGATACGAAAAACTAATCTGCGGAAACGTCTGATTTTTGTTTAAACAGGGAACTGAAAATAATCTTTAAGACTATATAAAGGGCGAACAAATTGTAAATGGCAAACAGAACAAAGGGCAGCCATTGGACAATAAACATCTGGAGTGAGGTCGGTGTGCGGAATAAATGATCTACAAGGAAATCAAATTGTATCATATCTCTGCTATAAGTTTTTAAACACGCATAGAAACTAAAGTAATGAACAAAAAGAACGACAAATATAAGACGTCTGTCGTAACGAACAGCTAAAATATACATTGCATATAGTACTAAAGCTAACGGACAAAAAATTCCTCCGGGACCGTATACAAGAAATAACGGAAGATACGTTCCATCCCCTCCCGCAGCCCACTCTATACACGAATACAACGGTGCAAGGGACATCGCGATTCCAATCGCGATTGCAATTATGTTTTTGTATAACGGTTTCATATTTTGCGCTTCTCCGATTTATTCCAAATCGTCTTTTGTTTTCCCGCCATGTTCTCTGAGCCATTGAACTACGTCTTCACTTGAAAGAAGATTATCATTGGCTTTATCCAAAGGAGTCTCTCCTTTATTGTCTTTTGCATTGACGTCCAACCCCTGTTCAACAAGCCATTTAATAACCTCGAAAGAATCGTACATAGCAGCCCAATGTAAGGCAGTCAATCCATCTCTGTCTTTTGCATTGATATCCGCCCCCTGTTTAACGAGCCATTTAACTATTTCTAAATGATCGTCGGAAGCAGCTCTATGTAAGGAGGTAAATCCATCATCATCTTTTGCATTGACGTCCAATCCCTGCTTAACCAGCCACTCAACAAGTTTCAAATTACCGCTTTGAACGGCATATATCAGAGTAGAACTTCCCCATCTGTCTTTTGCTTTGACGTCCACGCCCTGTTCAGCCAGCCATTGAACAATTTCTAAAGAACCGTTTGAAGATGCATGACGCAAGGCGGTAAATTCAGAATCGTCTTTTGCTTTGACGTCCGCACCCAAGGCGACCAGGCATTTAACCTGTATTAAAGATTTATTCTCAAGGGCATGATCCAAGAGGGTGAACCCTTCAGAATCTTTATAAAATCGAACGATAAGCGTCAATGTTAACAAGCAAACGACAATTACGGTTAATGCAATAAAAATGTATTTTACAATATTTGTCTTTTGCATAACATCTCCTTTGGCGCGGATACGCGAGAACAAACGCTGATCTCTTATCTTGTTTTCTTGAATTATAGCGTCAATCCCGGTTCGGTACAATAGGGCGCTCATACCGCTTGAAACGCTCAAAGATTTTGATTGTACAAAAAAGGAAAAGGAACGCAGAA
>JAZUMX010000223.1:0-3042 GCA_045603865.1 Thermoguttaceae bacterium | reverse complement strand
TTTTCTTTTTGGGCTGTTTTTGTTCTTACTGTCTTTGTCAACGCTCAAACAGTCGTTCGCACTAATGGCGGAACAGAAACCGGTTCCGGTTCAGACGTTGCCACCGTTCAAACGGCAGACGGCGCCGCGGAAGGCGATGTTCTTACAATTTCCGGCACGTCAACGCACAATTCACTCGTTGCTCCTGTTCGTACATTTACGGTTCAGTCGGCAAATAGTACCGCTCAGACAATTAACGCTGGAACTGCCGGCTGTTATAACTTGGCAGAAAGCGACGTATATACTATCACGTTAAGCAATTTGAATTATCAAGGGAACTCTACTGCAGTTGCCAAAGACGGCGGTTTTATGTCCATCAATAATACCGGCGCGGAACCTGCATTGACCCTTAACAATGTATCTTTTTCCGGGTTTAATTTAGGCGCTAATAAACACGGCGGCGTTATCTGTGTTAATCAAGGAACGTTGACAATCAATTCTACGGGAACGTTGTCCTTTTCAAATAACAACGCAACTGGATCCGACGGTCGCGGCGCCGCCATTTATGGATATACCGGTTCTACCCAAAACAATGTTTCTATTAGCGGCGAAACGATTGATTTTAGCAACAATACAGCTACAATAGGAGGCGGAGCAGTTGCCAGAACTAATTTAACGCTTACGGGGTCAACGATAACATTCAATAACAATAGAGCTAACAATAATGACGGTGGAGCTTTTCATTCAGGAAAGCTTACCATTACAGGAATAGACAAGAATTCCACTACAACATTTGAGGGCAACTCTGCCAATTATATCGGCGGCGCCGTTTCATCGTCAGATGTTACTTTATCTACAGGCTCATTCTATTTTATTAATAACACCGGCAGAACGTTCCATACTAATGGCCGCGCAGGCGCGGTTAGCGCTGGTTCATCTTTTACCGCAACAGACGTCGAGACGCTTTCCTTTACTGGCAACAAATCCGCCAGCATATGCGGCGCGTTGGCTTCAGGAGGCAACATTTCAATTTCAGCTAAGAATGTTACATTTGAAAAAAACAAAACAACGGCAGGAACTACAAATAATACTGATTATGGTATGGGTGGCGGTATTTTAGCAGATGGGGGTAATTTAACCATAACAGCTGATACGATTTCATTCAAAGAAAACGAGGCAACCCATCGTGGAGGCGCAATTCGGGCAAACGGCGGAAATGTAACTATTGACGGTAATACGATTTCATTCAGTGGTAACAAGGCTGGTAAATACGGAGCCGCCATTAGAGTTGAAAGCAGCAAGGCGCTTAATATTACTGGAACAACCATAACGTTTGAAAGCAATACCGTTTCAAGCAACGACGGCGGGGCAATCAGCGGTTCAAATCTTACCATTACAGGCAAAAGCGCCGAAGCGGTTACAACGTTTAAAAATAATTCTACAAATTATATCGGCGGCGCGATTGGGGCTGCGTCTGCAACATTTAAGACCGGCAGCTTCTATTTTGAAGGTAATCAATCCAAGACCTATTACAGCACCTCTGTAGGAGGCGGGGCAATTAGCGCGACTGATGTAAGCTTTACTAACGCCAAAACTGTCAGCTTTGTTAATAATACCAGTAAAGGAATTGCTGGAGCGATCAATTATGGCGGCGTTTGCACTATTGAAGCTGACACAATCATCTTTAGCGGCAACCATGCAGATCACTATGGCGGCGCGATTCAAGGCGGATCTGGCGCTCTTACCATTAAAGGGAACGACATCAGTTTTACAAATAATTATAACAACGGTAATGACGGAGGCGCAATTCGTCTGGCAAGCGGAACGGTTAGTATTTCGGGACAAGACGATGAATCTAAGATTTCATTCAGCGGTAACGTTTCAAAAGGACTCGGCGGAGGTATCAGCGCCGTTACGAATATTTCAACCGGTTCGTTCACGTTTGATAACAACTCTGCCGGCACATACGGCGGCGCTATTCATGGTGGGAAAATCACGTTTTCCGGAAACAACACATCGGCAACCTTTACTAACAACTCGGCTGTCAGCGGCGGAAACGACCTCAACATTAGTGGATCTTCCGGAACCGTTTTAAGTTTCACCGACAGCGGAACGTATTCCTTTGACGGCGGCATTCGCATTGCCAATACAGGCGTAAATGCTATTATTGATAAAGCGCAGGTAACGATTGCCGGACGCGCGAACATTTCAACCAACAATTACCAGCTTCAAAACGTTACTATTTCCAACGGCGGTTCGCTGACAGCGAATTTAGACTATATCGATTCTCTTACTGGAACGTTCAACGTTGGAACAGCCGATTCCACGGGAACGCTGGAATTGAACGTCAGCGAAAACGTAGTCAAAAAATTAAACGCTGATTCATTTAAAGTTGTCAGAACGGATTTAGGCGAAGTTGTCAAAACTGGCGTTGGTACGTTGCAGTTGTATACAGACGCTCAAGATATGATTGATATTAACGGACTGGTCGTTTCCTCTGGACGTATGGACATCTTAGGCTATATGACCGGTGGAATTACGATTCAACCGGATTCAGTCTTTTCACCCGGCAATTCCGTTGGCGACGCGCGGTTTGGCGGAAGGTACGAACTCAAAGAAGACGCTACGCTGTTAATCGAACAGGACGCAAGCGGCATTGATACGCTCACCGCCGATTCGTTTGTTATTGATTCTAATTCCATTCTCGAATTGTCTGTTGATTCCATTCAACCGGGCGCATCGTATCCGATTATTTTCAATACATCGGCTGACGGTTTTCAAGGCGACTTGGCAACAGATGGTTTCTGGAATGGTCTTTTGACGCCGGGAAGCGATTACTATTGGAATTTGAGCGTTGTTGGCGGCAATACGGTTTACGCGTCTGTAGACGGCAACGCTGTTCCTGAACCGTCGACATGGGCGCTGCTAGCGCTTGGGGTTGTCGTATTATTCCTGCGTAAGCGAGTTAGGAATTAGGAGTGAGGAGTTAGGAGTTACAAAATCGTAAAAGAATAATTGCTAAGCGGGAGGAAACTCCCGCTTTTTTGTTTAAAACTTTGCGGA
>JAZUMX010000222.1:0-1674 GCA_045603865.1 Thermoguttaceae bacterium | reverse complement strand
CAGGGAATAGGGAATAGCGTTTCGCATTTGGCGAATTTAAAATCTACTCCCCACTCCCTATTCCCTACTCCCTCTCGCAACTAACCACTACTCACTTACCACTTACCACTTAGTCCCCCCCATGGACCAATCCGAAGAACTGAAAACCGCTGCGTTGGCGTACCATTCCCAGCCTGTTCCGGGCAAGATCGCCGTTGAAATAACCAAGCCGTGCGAGACTGCGGCGGAACTGTCGCTGGCGTATACGCCGGGCGTTGCTGCGCCGTGTCTGGAAATCAAAGAGGACAAAAAGAACGTCTGGAATTATACTGGGCGCGGGAACTCCGTAGCCGTCGTTTCTGACGGTACGGCGGTTCTCGGTTTGGGCAACATCGGACCGGAAGCCGGCTTGCCGGTTATGGAAGGCAAAGCCGTTCTGTTCAAACGGTTTGCGGATATCGACGCTGTCGCGCTGTGCATCGGGAAAGTTCATCAGGAAAACGGACGCACGGACGCGCAGAAGGTTATCGAAACCGTCGAACGGCTCGAACCGACTTTTGGCGGAATCAATCTGGAGGACATCGGCGCGCCCGCCTGTTTCGAGATTGAACAGACGCTCAAGACCCGGATGGGAATCCCGGTCTTCCACGACGATCAGCACGGAACGGCGATTATTTCTCTGGCGGCGATTATCAACGCCTTGAAGATGGTCGGCAAGAAGATTGAAGATTGCCGATTCGTTGTCAACGGGGCAGGCGCTGCCGGCATTTCCTGCAGCGAATTGTACATTACCGCCGGAGCGAGACGCGAGAATTTCCTCATGTTTGATAGTAAAGGCGTCATTTCCACTTATCGTACGGACTTGAACGAGCAGAAAGCCCGGTTCGCCGCCGATACCAACGTTACGCTGGAGGAAGCGATGTTTGGCGCAGACGTCTTTCTCGGCTTGAGCGTCGGGAACATTCTCACCCCGGACATGGTTAAGACGATGGCAGACCACTCGATTATTTTCGCCATGGCGAACCCGATTCCGGAAATTGACCCGGCGTTAGCGCGTCAGGCGGGCGCAGGCGTCGTCGGAACAGGACGCAGCGATTTCCCGAACCAGATCAACAACGTCCTCGGATTCCCCGGCATTTTCCGCGGCGCGCTCGACGTTCAGGCGACCGACGTCAACATTCCCATGCAGCTTGCCGCCAGCAAAGCGATTGCGGAAATCGCCTGCGAGCAGGTTCCGGACGAGCTTAAGAAGGAATACGAAACCGTCTACCCGGCAGACAGCGCCGCTGGCATGTTCGACGGCGTCAACCCGCTCAAAAACGACTACGTCATTCCGAAACCGTTTGACCCCCGCGTCGTCCCGCGCGTCGCTCGTTACGTCGCCCAGGCGGCTATGGACTCCGGCGTCGCCCAGAAACAAATCGCCGACCTCGACGCATACGAAAAGAGCATGACAGAGAGAATTGCGAGAAATTAGCAATTAGCAATGAGCAATTAGCAATTATGCTCCCCTTACTAAAGTTTTTTGGAAAGGGGAGTTTGAGGGGAAGAACCTTTTTTTCAAAAAAGGTTTTCCCCTCTTAATTTATAACTTGAAAAAACTTCCCTAAAAGGGAGCCAGCTTGCTGGCGACAAAAAGTTTTTTCAAGGCGGACGAAGTCCGCAAAAGATTTTAAGCCGCAAAGAACGCAAAGA
>JAZUMX010000221.1:0-2214 GCA_045603865.1 Thermoguttaceae bacterium | reverse complement strand
CTGCTCCCGAAGCTGCTCCCGCTGAAGCTCCGGCTGAACAGCCTGCTCCCGAAGCTGCTCCTGCTGAAGAAACCCCGGCTGAACAGCCTGCTCCTGAAGCCGCTCCCGCTGAAGCTCCAGCTGAACCCGCTGCTCCCGAAGCCGCTCCCGCTGAAGCTCCGGCTGAACAGCCTGCTCCCGAAGCTGCTCCCGCTGAAGCTCCGGCTGAAAACTGAACCGGGATATGCCGTAAATCTGTAAATTCTTTAGCAATAAACCGTTGGGATTGTTTTTTCAACGGTTATTGCTATGGAATGTATTCTATTTTGGGTTAAACATCCCCCCAATATTCGAGAATATATATAATGTTATTGAGCATGACGGGATTCGGCGAATCCCAAAAGAATCAAGACGGACTGCGAGTTCATGTTGAAATTAAAACGGTGAACAACCGTTTTTTTAAACTGTCTCTCCATATTTCAGAAGGTTACAGCCTGCTGGAAAGCCAGATTGATTCCCTTTTGCGTCAAAGCATTAAACGCGGAACAGTACAGTTAAACGTAAACGTCGTCAAAGAGTTTTCTTCAGACAGCATTTCGTTTAACGCCTCGGCTATGGACGCCTATTGGACGAAGCTGTCCGCCTGGGCAAAAAAAGCGGGCGTCGGCGCAATTCAGCCGGAATCGCTTTTGACTCTGCCCGGCGTTATTGAAAACGCGAATTCAAACAAAGAGTCCAATTTGGAAAATGACTGGCTGGTAATTCAATCCGCCATTAGCGAAGCGGCTGAAAAACTTTACGCCATGCGTCAGCGCGAAGGCGAAGCCATGCAGCGCGATTTGTCTGCAAACATCTCGGAAATCCGCAGTTATTTGGACGAGATTCGCGCCTTGGCGCCGAACGTTCCCAAAAATTACGCTTCCAAGCTGACCGAACGCATTAATGCGATTTTGGAAGAACAGGGCGTTGAAATTGACTCCAAAGACATTGTTCGTGAAGTGGCGATTTTTACCGATAAATGCGATATTTCTGAGGAAGTTGTTCGCTTGAGCTGTCATCTGGACCAGTTTGACGCTCTGCTGGAATCCGCCAATGCGGAAGGGCGAAAGCTGGACTTCCTCACTCAGGAAATGAACCGCGAAACCAACACGATCGGTTCCAAAGCCAACGACCTGGAAATCGCCCGACGGGTTATCGACATCAAAGCGGTTATCGAAAAGATTCGCGAAATGGTTCAAAATGTAGAATAACAGCGAACATTATTTAAAGGAGAACCGTAAATATGAAACGCGGCAAAATTTTAATCATTTCAGGACCGTCCGGGGCTGGAAAGACCACCGTCGTCAGAGAATTTTTGTCTCGAGTCAAAACGCCGTTTCATTGCTCCGTTTCTGCGACAACGCGTTCTCCCCGCCCGGGCGAAGTCGACGGCGTAAATTATCATTTTATTACTCCGGAACAGTTCGCCGCCAAGCAGGCAGAAAACGGTTTTTTGGAATCGGTTGAAGTTTTTGGAACGGGCATCTGGTACGGAACGCCGGTTGAAGAAGTTGAACCATATTTAAGCCGAGGCGAATGGACTCTGCTGGAAATTGACGTTCGCGGCTGCGAACTTATCAAACAGCGGTACGGGAAAGAAGTCGTTTCTGTCTTTATTTCCCCCGGTACAATGAAAGCTCTGGAAGAACGCCTTCGCGGACGAAAGACGGAATCCGAAGCCGACATTGCCATTCGACTCAAACGTGCAGAAGCCGAGATGGCGACTGCCGACAAATACGATTATATTGTTGTCAACGACGTCGTCGCCAAAGCGGCTGACGCCATTTGTCATATTGTAGCAAAGGAGATTTAGAGCATGTATAACGAACTTCGAGAAGAAGAGATTGTTCAGAAAGTTGGCGGTCGTTTCAAGCTGTCCACTCTTATTCAGAAGCGCATGACCGCTCTTAACCGCGGCGGGCGTCCTCTGGTCGACCTGAAAACCGACGACAAGATGGCTATTATCATTGCTGAAATCATGCAGGACAAGATCTTTCTTGACACCAACAATGAAATCAAAACCGCAGAAGACGTTCACGGCGAAGACATCCTGGCGGACATGGGAATTGAGGATTTCCACTAATGGAGCTATTAGCTACTAGCTGCTTGCCTCTAGCTTGGTTATTTTAGTTTCAGGCTTTAAAAGTTTCGCCGAGAACAACAAATGCACAAGCTAATAGCTAGGAGCAAACAGCT
>JAZUMX010000220.1:0-3282 GCA_045603865.1 Thermoguttaceae bacterium | reverse complement strand
CGCTGACGCGCCCGTCTTTGAACACGACGTCTTCAACCGCCATGGAATTAAAAATGACGGCTCCCGCCTTGATAGCGGAAAAGGTCAGCCCACTTGCCAATTCGACGGAATCGACGGTATGATACCCCGGCGCATTTTCCACCGGTTTGTGACCAATGCCGATTTCGTCCAGAATGTCCAGCACGTCGTCCTGAACGACAACGTTGTTGAACAGCATTCCACCGCCCCAAACGCCGCCGCCTGGCGCCAAGTTGCGTTCGAAAACAGCAACTTTCTTTCCACGCTGGGCAAGAATTCGAGCCGCCGTCAACGCAGACGGACCGCCGCCAACCAACGCGGCGTCGACTTCCAGATGGGACAACAGCTTGGCGCTGTAGGACTCAATGATTGCTCGAGAAATGATGTTCTCTGAAAGAGCCATAATAAAACTTCCTTTCATTAAAAATGAAGGAAATTGCGGAGCAAAGATGATTCCAGAACGTTCAACAGAACGTCCTGGAACAGTCTAAAAATCAAATTAAATTGATGGTTAAATAAACTAAAAGCTCTCGTAATTTCCTACGCCGGCATTACCCGGATCAGGTTCAAAGGGTACATCTCAGCCTCCCACCGCGGGAAGCGCCCCAATACAAATTCGCTTAAATAATTTTATAACGGTTAAAGGAACGCCAAATTATTCTTGCTGGTTAAGCGGCTGGCGGTCCATGGACAGGTTAAGGAAATCCCAAACGGACAAAGAGGTAATTTGCGCCGGTTTGGTAGTTGTAATGCCGCCCGTGAATTTTTCGATGTTGTCGGAAATGGCTTGAACGTGCCCATCGCAGAACGCAACGTTAATCGAACCGGAGTGGGCTGAACGCGGAGCCATCTGAACGACGTCGGCGCCGCTGGTGCACGGCATTTTCATTTCGCCAAGTTTGAGAGCGCTGATTTTTTGGGTAACTTTTGTACACGCCGCAAATTTATCGCCGTCATAATTTGAACCGTTTTTATAAACCGCGTTTGGACCGTTGGCTTCGCTGCCCCAGCCATGGTGGGCGACAACTGACGCCGGACCAATAGCCCACGTGCCGCGGACGTCGTCTTCGTTGACGCCGGCGCGGAGTTCCAGAACCAGAATTGTGTTGCTGGCGCCGTCGACGATTTCAGCATTGGTGCAGGAACGCATCGGTCCCATAACGCCCTTGTAGAAACGATCCTGCCATTTTGTGTTGTCGTACATTTCCGTCAATTTTCCCAAACCGACGTTGGCGCCGTAACAGGTTCGTCCCCAGCCGATATCTGAAGACGACGAAGAAGACGACGTCGTTGATGGATAGTACTTTTCTCCGGCGTAGGGATCTGTTGGGCACTGGAACGTTTTGATATTAACGTCATGCCCAGCGTCTTCTACATTAAGAGCTGCGTTTTCCAGGTTAATCGTAGATGTCGTGGTAGTTCCCGTTCGACCTCTGCCAGAACCGGAAGAATTTGTTGTAGTTACACTGATTTTCTCTTCAATCCAGTCGTACAGAGGCGTCTGTTCGATGAACGGCATGATGCTGATAATCCAGTTTTCTCTCAGATTGGCTGTTGTAGACGCCTTGGTGGCTTCCGCTTTAATAGCGGATTCATTTGCGCCGGTATAGTTAATCGCGCACGGATAACATTTATTCTGACCTTCATAACTGCAGCAAGCCAAAGCCATCTGTTTGATGTTGTTTTGGCAAGTATGTTTTCGACCAGCTTCTCGAGCCGCCTGAACCGCCGGAAGCAGAAGTCCAACCAATACGCTGATAATGGCGATAACAACCAACAGTTCGACCAGAGTAAAGCCCCGTCGGACTGCCAAAACATTTGCATCTCGTTTCATGATATAACCTCTCTTGAGAAAATAATGTACATTTGCCCAAAAAGAACAAAATATCTTCGTCTAATATTATTATAAATCATTCTTAACGAAAAAGCAAGGGGGGATTGTAAACAAGCGTCCATTTTTTAAAGAATTTTTGGCTCATATTCGGAAAAAGCGTTCCCCCAGAAGCTCAATGAACTTACAGGGGGAAGATAACAAGCAACTGTTGGACTTTTTTGAGAATCAAATCTGATTAATTCGATTAGTCCATGGAATTTGACGGAAAATTCTCATTTAAGAATTCAATTGCTTCTTCGTATCCTTGTTCGGCGGATTTTGAAATCCATTCATACGCCAGATGGTAATCTTGTTGAACGCCTTCGCCATTGTAATAGCATAGCCCTAATGAAAACTGCGCCCAATCGTTCCCTTGTTGAGCGGCAAGATTAAACCATTTTGCCGCTTCGGCGAGATTTTGTTGAACGCCTTCGCCCAGAGAATAGCAATCTCCTAAAGAAAATTGAGCGTCTGAATGTCCCTGTTGAGCGGCAAGGGAAAACCATTTTACCGCTTCGACATGATCTTCTGGAACGCCTAAGCCATTGAAATAGCAATCGCCTAAGGCATTTTGAGCGTCAGCGTATCCTTGTTGAGCGGCAAGCATATACAATTTTATCGCTTCAGATGGATTTTGAGCAACGCCAACGCCATTGTAATAGCAATCGCCTAAAACAGTTTGAGCTTTTGCATTTCCCTTTTGGGCGGCAAACGTATACCATTTTACAGCTTCCTCGTCGTCTTGTGGAACGCCTTTGCCAAAAGAGCAGCACTCTCCCAAAGCGCATTGAGCGTCAGGCAATCCCTGTTTAGCGGCAAGCGAATACCATTTTACCGCTTCCGTAACATTCTCAGGAACATAGTTTCCATAGTAATAGCAGTTGCCAAGAGACAATTGTGCAACCGAATAGCCTTGTTCAGCCGCTTTGTAGTAGCATTTAATTGCTTCGTAAATGTCTTTTGGAGCGCCCAATCCATTTAAATAGCAGTTGCCAAGCGACACCTGAGCTATTGGATGCCCCATATCTGCCGCTTTTTTGTACCATGAAACCGCTTCAGATTGATCTTTTTGAACGCCCAATCCATTAAAGTAACAATTGCCAAGAGCGTTTTGCGAATCCGATTGCCCCTGAACCGCCGCTTTATGATACCATTTTACCGCCTCGGAAAGGTCTTTCTGAATGCCAAATCCGTTAAAATAGCAGTTGCCGAGCGCATTTTGTGCATTTGCATTCCCCTGTTCTGCCGCCTTTTGATACCATTCTACCGCTTTGAGATGATCCTCTGTAACGCCTTCGCCCAGGGAACAGCATTCGCCTAAAGCGCATTGAGCGTCTGCAGAACCCTGTTGAGCGGCAAGGGAATACCATTTTACCGCTTCGACATGATCT
>JAZUMX010000219.1:0-4830 GCA_045603865.1 Thermoguttaceae bacterium | reverse complement strand
TGAAGTTTTCCTGTTCCATAGAGCCCGACAAGGTCGGTTCCTGATTGGACGTGGGTAGCGCCGAAAAAGGCTTGTTCGGAGGCATAACCTCGTCCTTCTGCCCGTGCGGCTTCGCACCGCCGGCAACGCGGACGAATTTATCGGAGTTGCGAGCATCGCCCTTAACCTGATCGACTGCGCCCGTTACGTTCCAGAATCGAATTTTAGCGCTTCTGACGTTATTGGGAGCCTGTTTGTTTCCATCGTAAAGAACGGTTCCGTCAAGAGATTTTACGATAATGTTTGAATATTGAGCAGACGTTTCCCACGTTGCCAAGCCGATGCAGCCGTGCCCAACGCCATTATCAGATTCAGATTCCATGTACAGCTCGTCGTCGAGGTACAGCTTTGCGGTTTCGCCTTTGACGACCAGACGGACCTTATACGTCTTGCCCGTTTCGATTTTCTTGAACGGGGCGAAAGTAGCTCTGGCGCCGTGGCGAGAATCTCTTCCGTCGCCAATCGTGCCGAACTCCAAAGCGCTGCGTTCGTTTCTCCAGCCGCCAATATTGACCCAGAAATAGTTCTTGTCGGTAACGCGGTACATAATCATGAACCCTTCTTCGCCGCCATTTTTTTGGGCGTCACAGGTCAGCTCGTAATCCGTCCAATCTGGAGAACCGAGAATTGCACGCGGGTTGCCGGCGCTCTCAAAGGCAATCGTCCCGTTGGCGTACTGCCAGTTTGATCCGATTCCCGACTCGAAAGAACGGTTCCAGACCAGCTCGCCCCACAGCCCGCCGTTGCAGGAATTGTAAATGTGTTCCAGAAAATGCCCGTAGACTTTGTCGTCGATTCTGCTCAGCGGTTTGTCGGGATTGACCGTAACGTCCACGACAGTCTGTGCGCTTGCCATCGTCCACAGCGCCGCGACAGCCGCGAAAGCCAAAAGGAATAACGTCTTTTTCATAGCGGATTTCTCCTTGTAAAATTAGGTGAAATAACAAATTCTCTCACGATATTACTTCCATTCTACTCAAGAGCAAAATAGATGTCAATGCACAATTGCGTAAAATTTGTTATCTTTTTCCGCCCCCGATGGCGGATACATTTATGGGGGGCGGGATAGTAGGGAGTAGGGAGTAGGGAGTAGTTTTTAAATTCGCCGAAGGCGAACTTCTATTCCCTATTCCCTATTCCCTCTCAATATCGCGGACCATGTCCGTTCCCCAAAATATCCACTCGCGCGGTTCGCTTTAACCTCAATCACAATAAGCGCTTAACACGTTCTTTCACATTCCAAAACCAAATTTTTCGTTTTTTTGACGTTTTTCCTGTTACGTTCAGGATCAGTTTTCGTTTACTATACCAGAGGCGAATAAAGGACGCTTTTTTGAAAGAGTTAACAACCTTTAACCTGAATTATTCAAAGGAGACCACATTATGATTAGCATTTTTTGCAGAAACCAGTATCGAACCGCGCTGCTGGCGAAAAACGCAGCTCGAGCCGCCAAAGTCGAAGGTCGAATTTTGGAATTCGGCGGAACCCGGGAAGAACTCGAACAGGAAAAGATTTGGGTGAAGGCAGCCAAAGAATTGCTCGAACAGGCTCGACAGTTCAAAAATCGCGGCGGATCCCGTAAAGCTCCGGAATACGAAAGGCTGTTTCAAAAAGCCAACTCGCTTGGCAATCCGCTCGTCCCGGAATTCGAAGCCATTTTTGAAAATTACAACAAGTAAGAAAAACGATTAAAAACCGTTCCACTCTGGTTTTTCTTCTCTCCGTGGGGTTTCCCTTTCAAAGCTTTTGGTGTTGGTTTTGAAAAGGGAGAACAAGCAAGCTCTGGCAGATTTCTGTCAGAGCTTGTTTCATAACTACTTGTCTTCAATACGGTTAAACAAGAAAACAAAAACGCCCTGCAATCTCTTGCAAGGCGTAAAAGATACCCAAGGAGGGGGTCGAACCCTCACGACCTTAACGGTCAGGGGATTTTAAATCCCCAGCGTCTGCCATTCCGCCACTCGGGCGCCTGTGTTATCGTTATAATAACACATTTTCAAAATATTTCAAGGTGGTATGGGAAATTTTATTTGACGATAACTCGCGGGTCGACGACGCTGTAAAGCATGTCCGCCAACAGCTGACCCAACAGGGTAAGCGTCGAGAACATCAAAACCAGACCCATGATCAGGAAGTGGTCTCGCCAGGTAATGGCGTCGAGGAACAGCTGACCAATGCCCGGCCAGCGGAAAATGTTTTCCAGAATAACGGAGCCGCCCACCAAACCCGGCAGGGACATGCCCAGCAGCGTAACGAACGGAATGAGCGTGTTTCTGAACGCGTGATGAAGCGTTACGTTGCGCGGGCTGACGCCTTTGGCGCGCGCGGTGCGGATGTAGTCCTGTCGAACAACTTCTTCCATGTTCGACTTGATAAACCGGCTCAAATACGCCAGCGACCCGTACGAATAGCACAGCGTCGGCAAGAGCATGTGCTTGAAGTTGTCGATAGTTTTTCCAAAAAACGAAAAGCTCTCGTAATTGGAGCTGTGAATACCCGGTTCCAGCTTGAGCCAGTCCCAGGGCATGTTCTGATAAAACACCAGCAACAGCAGCAGCGCCGCGACGAACGACGGGAAGGAGTACAAACCATACAGGAAAAGGCTCAAAATGCGTTCCCGCTTCTGTCCGCGATGGACGGACGAATACAAACCTATGGGAATGGAAAGCATGTACGTTATCAACAGCGACACAATCGACAGCTGCATTGTCGGTCCGATTCTCTTGGCAATACTTTGCAAAACAGGCGTTTTTTCTCGAGACGACATGCCGAAATCCATTGATTTGAATCGAATAATCGGCGCGCGAAGGTACGGCGCTTTCTCCTGAACCTGCAGCGCAACCGGGGACAATCGCCCCGCCCAGATAAAGTATCCGACGTACCACGGCTTGTCGAGCGCGAAGTACTTCTCGCGTTCTTTACGGTCGGCTTCCGACATGCTGCGGTTTGGGTCAAAACCTTCTTCCAGCATAACCGGAGACCCCGGCATGGCGCGAACCAGACCGTAAACGATAAACGTAATGAAAAACAGCGTGATACACGCCAGAACTAGTCGTTTGAGGAAATATTGAAACATGGTAAATATTTTAATGCGTAATTCGGAATGCGGAATGCGGAATTACGCAAAGCGCTACTCGAAGATAATTCCGAATTCCGAATTCCTAATTCCTAATTTTCTTTCGGCACCCAAATGTTGCCTTCGATTAACCCGCGGGGATAAAAGCCGTAGCCGCGAATTCGTTTGCTGACAGCGTAGAACGCGTTACGGCAGTATAAAAATGTATATGGTTGTTCGTCATAAATAATATTGTGAATTCGACCGTAAATCTCCATTCGTTTGGCGCGGTCGGTTTCCCGCTTGCCTTTGAAGAACAGCTCGTCCACTTCAGCGTTGGAATAGAGGCCGTAATTTCTGTCCTTTCCGGTTTTCCAGATGTTTTCGGACGTGTCCGGGTCTGTTCCAGCTCCCCAGCCGCCCAACGCGGCTTCAAATTCGTGACTCTGTTCTTTCTGCATTAACGTTGTAAATTCGACCGGTCGAACGTTGCACGCCACCCCGATGGATTTAAGGCACTGCATCATCAGTTCGCAAATCTGCAGCGCGATTGACGAGGAGTTGTTGCAGTACAGCGTGAATTCAAAGGGCAGATAGTACTTCGGCAGTTCCATTTTTTGACCGTTGGTTAAAACGATATGGTCTGCATTGAGAACGATTGTATCTTCGCCCTCTTTGACTTTCGTTTTTTCATCTCCAGAAATAATGAACGTGTTACCGTCTTCGACAACGTAGCGTTTTCCGTCTTTGTCGACGATTTCTTTTCCCTTCTTGCCGCCCCAGAGCGACCATCCGCTGCTGAGAGGCAATCTCTTCCCGCCCTTGACAATGAAGATTTCGTTATTGTGAATCATCGCCCCGGCGGTAACGTACTTGTCCAGCAAACCGTCTCCGTCGTGATCTTCCCAGCCTGCTTCCTTGAGCAGTTGAATCGCCTTGACGAGGTCTTGATGATACGGCGGCTTGGCGTCTTTGGGGAACGCCGGATTGAGCGGATGATAAATTCCGCAGGACGGTTCCGCCAGATTAAACAGAATGACGTCAAACATCTCCTTGTAATCAAAGGCGTAGGACATCGCCTTGCGAACGCGGACGTCTTCAAAATACTGGGTTTTCAAATTCCAGCAGAAATGAAACGACGTCCATTCAACCGCCTGAACTTTTGTACATTTGGTATAAAATTCCGGACCTGACGTTTGCGTGTCCCACTGATTAAAGTCGATTTGCATGTAGTCCAAATCGCCCCGCTTCATTGCCATGAGCGCGATTTCCGAAGACGGGATAATGTCGATTCGAACCTTTTTGAAATACGGCTTGTCGCGAACCTGTTTGCCGTTGTACATGTAGTATTCTTCGCGCGCTTCCAGCTCGATATACTGATTTGTAACGCGCTTTGTGATTTTGTACGGACCGGCGACAACGGGATCGTTTTCATATTTAATGTGTTCCTTGCCGGTCAGAGACGGGTCAAGCTGCCAGGAATTTTCGTAAATATGCTTTGGAATAATCGCAAAGTTCATATTGAGAGTGTTTGTTACCAGCGGCTCTTTATGGAAAAAGACAAGAGTATGCTCGTCGTATGCAACGCAGGCTTTGATCTGATCGGTTCCGCTTCGCATGGCGGGCGTGGGAACTTCCCGCGTCATGATAAGCTTGAACGAGAACTCGATGTCGTAGGCGGTAAACGGCTCGCCGTCTGACCACGCGATATCGTCCCGGAGAACGAACATGTCAC
>JAZUMX010000218.1:0-3206 GCA_045603865.1 Thermoguttaceae bacterium | reverse complement strand
CCAGTCTATTGTCCTCAACGACAAGACCGGGCATAAACCGTCTGGAAACCTTCGCGGCGGGAAATACAGCCCCTATAACGGCGGATCGCAAGTCCCGTTTATCGTCTGCTGGGCTGGCAGCAAGTCGTCCCTTCCAATGCGCGCTTTCGAGCGCGAGCGTTTGCAACAAAACGCTTTCGATGGCTGCGATGTTGAACTCTCGTCTCACGACGCGCCGGTTCTGTCGGGAACGTCCGATGCATTGGTTTGTCAAATGGACTTTCTCGCTTCTTTCGCCGCCATGCTGGGCGTTAAGAGCAAAGAACTGGCGTCTCTGGACAGCCAAAACGTCATGCCCGCTTTGTTGGGACTGTCCTCAGATGGAAGAAAGGAACTGATAGTCAACGGGAATACGCTCCGAACGCCGCGCTGGCAGTTCCTGCCCGCTCCTCAATGGAAGAAGAACGTCGTTCCGGAACTGTACGACCTGTCCGTCGACCCGGAAGAAACGAACAACGTCTGGAAAGACAATCCGGACGTCGTCCAGGAACTTCAAAAGAAACTCAACGACATTTTAGTTCCAGCAATTGACGCTTGCGAACCAGCTATGCTTTATTTCGAGACATTACAGTCCCACACGGATTCCACGGATGAAACGGATTAGCGCCGATTGGTTTTTGGATGTTCATACGTCATTATTAAAAATCAAAGATTTCTTAAACGCTAAGAATAATATAAAATGTATGAACCAAGTTGATCAATCGGTGAAAATCCGTTCAATCCGTTAAATCCGTGTACGGGCTGACCTGCACATACGCCATTTAAGAATTACTATTAGATTATGTTCAAAACTTTTATCAACGCGATTTTAGCCGGTATTGCCATCGGCATAGCGGGGACGGTCAACCTGTCCGTTGGCGGAGGGCTTGCGGGCGCGACCCTGTTCGGATTCGGACTGTTTATAATCCTGTGTTTTCAGTTCAAACTCTATACCGGCGCGATCGGGTATCTGGTCAACCAGACCAAGGCGTCGTTTTTCCCGTACGTCGTAACGCTGATAACCATCTGGCTGGGCAACTTCGCCGGGACGTATCTGGTCGGCTGGCTGATACGCCATACGCGATTGGAAAAGATTCCCGCTGCCGCCGCGGCTCTGTGCGCCGTCAAAACGGGAGACACGCTGACGAGCATTTTTATCCTCTCGATTTTCTGCGGTTTGCTGATGTACATCGCCGTGGAAAGCTATCGCCACAAGCTGCCGGACCTGTTCCGCGCCATGATTGTCTTTCTGTGCGTTATTATCTTTATCCTGTCCGGGTTTGAACACTGCATTGCGAACATGTACTATTTCTGCGCCGCCGGGGCGATTAACAAGACGACGCTGCTTTACATTCTCGTCATGACAGCAGGGAACTCCGTCGGCGGCATGTTCCTGCCAACGATAGACAAAATCAGAAAAGAATAAAAAAACCGCCCTTGTCCAGGACAAAGGCGGCTAACGAACAGAGAAGAAAAAACTACTGTTCATTATCTATTTCGACGCTCAGAGCGGATGTTTGCGGCGATGCGGACGTTCGCTTTTCTTTTTGCAGTTCTCGCTCAACGCCCCAACCGTCTTGATTGGGATTCTATCATTAATAACTTGAGCTTCAATGACGGTATGACAGAATCTGTCATACCTAATCCGCCTTTTTGGGAAAAATTTTTGAAATTTTTTAAAAAAGTTGGGTTTCCCGGAGGAAAATCGCCAGCGGAGCAGGGGGGAACCGACGGAAAAGGGCAGAAATCGGCGGCAATCCGAAGCGGAACAGGGGGGCGGCGTTAAAATCCCTACAATCGTTAAAACCGCTAAAATCGCAACCCAAAATAACCGGTAAAACCTGCATAACCGGAAAACCTTGCCTAAATTTCCCAAATTTTCAGGAATTTAGTCAACACTTTTAAAATCGTGTGCTAGAGTTTTGATAAAGTTTAACGATTAGATAAAATGAGTAGACTTTATAGTTGAAAAGAACGCGATTTAGCGAAACGAAATCGGCGGAGCAGGGCGGTGCGCCTTCATTAGCCCATTCGGTAACTGCGTACCATTTGTTGTGAAACAGCTTTTAGCTTCTAGCTCCTAGCTTCTAGCTTTTGATGTTAGCCTCTGGCTTTAAAAGCTATCAGCTTAGAGTTTCAAATACCCAAGCTAATAGCTAGTGGCTAATAGCTAGCGGCTTTTCCGGTACGGTCGTACCGGAAGAACCAGAAATGTATTTTATAAAGGAAATTCGCCATGAACGACCTGAAAAACCTCCTGTTGAATATTTATCGTCAAACCAGTTTTGGAACAGGACTGGAACATCAATCCAAAGAGGACACGGCGTATCTGTATAAATCGCAGTACGGCAAGTTTCATTTGACGGAAGCCATTCGACCGGGACGGAACCTGGAAGTCATTCCAACGCAAGGATTTAGACACGAACCCCAGAACGGGAAACCGAGTTGCCGCGGCGTCAATACGCTTACCGCCAGCGTTTCCAGGGAACTGCTTTTCGATACGTTTCTCAACCTGCTCGAACCGCTCGGAGACGTCGTCGACGTCGTCCTGGAGTCCAGCCACAACATGCCGGAACTGGAAGGCTGCAGCGGAGAAATGTATCGAGAGTGTATTGACATGCCCGTTTTGTTGAGTATACTGTATCATTATGAAGATTTGCTGATCAACGACGGTTGTACCGGCATCGCGGTTCTCAATCCGCGCCGTCAGTCGGAAGTCCAGTTTGACGAGCACAAACTCCTGGTCGTTTACGCTCCCAAACTGACGCCGTACGAGTCTATATTGATTGACTCCTATGTTGACTGCAACGAAAAGATGAAAGTCATCACCCAGTCCGAACACGTTCACTGTTCGTCCAACCGGTACGCAGAGCAGTTCTCGCAGCTGCGGTACGAACTGGGTATTGACTAACAGTTTGGATGTACGCTGGTACGCGAAAGGAACACGACATGAGAAAAGGCGCTGTTGTACGCAATACGCTCGAAACGCAAATCAGTCTGGAATGGAATCTGGACGGCGAAGGGCTGTCAACGATTTCGACAGGTCAGGGATTTTTGGATCACATGCTCACCCTGCTGGGGCGGCATTCGAATTCAGACCTGGTTATTAAAGCGACTGGAGATCTGTACGTCGACGCGCACCATACCACCGAAGACGTCGGCATCGCTCTGGGTTCCGCGCTGAAAGA
>JAZUMX010000217.1:0-2177 GCA_045603865.1 Thermoguttaceae bacterium | reverse complement strand
AAGAAATCGTTAACCAGTTCAAGCCCGACGCCATGGGGCTGGAAGATCTGTACAGTTTTTACAAGCGTCCTCGCACCGCTATTCTTATGGGACACGCCAGAGGCGCCATCATGCTCGCCGCTGCAAACGCCGGAATACCTGTCCATTCCTACACCGCAACGCGAATTAAAAAAGTCGTTACCGGGAACGGTCAGGCAAGCAAAGCGCAAATGCAGAGAGCCATCATGCGAGAATTCAATCTGACGGAAATCCCAAAACCGCCAGACGTTGCCGACGCCCTGGGAATCGCTTTGACTTGCCTCTTCCTGATCAAACCGCGTCCGCCTAAATTAAACGACTTCCTGAAGAACATCGGGAAAGAGTAGGGAGTAGGAAATAGGAAATAGGGAATAGCTTTCCCTATTCGTTAAAATCGCTAAAATCGGTAAATTTACCCTATATTTTCCATAAAACCTTGTCAGAAAGTACGGAATTTTCGATTTTAATCATAAAATTTTCCAAAATTTTCAAGAAAATGGTTGACCAAAACCGCATCTTAAGATAAACTATAGTATAAGAAATAATATAATTCGTTTTTGAATCATTATCAGCCGTCGGTTTACTGAGGGGGGTGAGAAAGCCCTTTCTATAAACTCGGCGTAATCTGACGAAGCAATTTTTATAAGGAATCACGTTATGGCGCAAACTGCCGGAGTATGGGGCATAGACATTGGTAACTGCGCGCTGAAGGCGCTGCACTGTTATCTCAATCGCGAAGACGGGTCGCTTGTCGCGGACGCATTTGATTATATTGAATATCCAAACATATTAACAGAACCAGACATTGAACCTGGCGATCTGGTTCACGACGCATTGACGCAGTTTCTTTCCCGAAACAGCATTAAGGGCGACAAGGTCGCAATCAGCGTCGCAGGGAAAAACGGAATTACCCGTTTTATCAAGCTGCCTCCGGTTGAACCGAAGCGCATTCCCGACTTGATCAAGTACGAAGCCAAACAGGTCATTCCGTTCGATTTGAAAGAAGTCATTCTGGACTATCAGCGTCTGGGCGGAGAGAAAATGAACGACCTGGCTCTGGAAGTCGACATCGGTCTGTTTGCCATGAAGCGCGACGTCGCCTATCAGCTTCTCGAACCGTTTGACGACGTTCACATTCCCGTTGACTTTGTCCAGCTGACGCCGGTTACGCTGTACAATACGGCAATGCACGAATACATGACCAATCTTCCTTCTCCGGAAGAATACGACCCGGAAAATCCGCCGCCGTTTATCGGCTTCCTGTCGATGGGAACGGACAATACAGACCTCGTTTTGACCAACGGGTTCAAAATCTGGGTTCGTGACATTCCTATCGGCGGCAATCAGTTTACCAAGGCGTTGACAACCGAAATGAAGCTGACTTTCGCCAAGGCGGAACATCTCAAACGCAACGCCAACGCGTCAACGGATAAAAAGGCTCTGTTCCAGTCCATGCGTTCGGTGTTCAGCAATTTCGTAGATGAAATTCAACGATCAATTCGTTACTTTATCAGTCTTGACCGTTACGCCACCATTGACAAAATTGTCGGATTCGGCAACGCGATTCAACTTGCCGGCTTGAGAAAATATCTCGAACAAAACCTGGGCATTACCGTTGAAGTCGCCAACGATTTTAATAACGTCAATTTAACGGAAATCAAAAACAACCCCTCGTTCACAGACAACATCAAAACGTTTGCGGTCTGTTACGGGCTGTGTCTCCAGGGTTTGGGTCTGGCGAATCTGGGCACGAACTTCCTGCCTCGAGAAATCGTTCACGCCAGAATTATCAACTCCAAAAAGCCCTGGATGGCGACGGCTGCGGCTCTGCTGCTTTTGGGCGCGACAATCAGTTTTGGCTCTCACGTTTCCCACTGGCAAACTTCGCAAAACTCTTCTTTCCAGTCGTTGGTAAGTCAGGCGAAGTCAATTGCCAGCGAAGTCAGTTCGTTTAATACTCAAAAAGAAGAAGAAGACAAAAAATTCAACGAGAATAAAGACATCGGAAACGATTTGCTTGCTCATGCAGGACGTTCCGTCGAATGGCTTGAACTGATGAAAGTCATAGACGCCGCCCTGCCCTCTGACCCGGCGGGAACAAACGTTCAAGACATTCCCATTCAAAGACGCAATCAGGTTCAGATTGAAAATATTGAAGC
>JAZUMX010000216.1:0-1866 GCA_045603865.1 Thermoguttaceae bacterium | reverse complement strand
ATCCGACGCCAACGTTGACGCGCCCTCGCTTTTCAAACGAGCAGCGACCGTTGATCCCGATTACTTCGCCCTTGAGGTTGAACAGCGGTCCGCCGGAGTTGCCAGGGTTGACCGAGGCGTCCGTTTGGATGCAGTCAGCGTATTCCAAGAGTGTGTCTGCCGGGTACTGATACCGATGAACGCCGGAAATCAAGCCGAAAGAGACGGTCGGCTGAAAGTCTTCCGCCAGCAGGAACGGGTTGCCCAAGACGAGCGCCCAGTCGCCTTGCCGAACCGTGTCGCTGTCTCCGAGGGGAGAGCAGGGGAAATCGTTTCGTCCGAGAAGCTGAATCAGCGCGACGTCGCCCACCGGGTCGATTCCGACAACGACGGCGTCGTAGAGTTTCCCGTCGTTCAGCCCGACTTTAGCGAACGGACCGCACGGCTGAACGACGTGGTAGTTTGTCAAACAGAACCCGTCTGGGGTGAAAATGACGCCGGATCCGCCGCCTTTTCCGTCGGAGGAGAATATCGACGCGGCTGACGGGGCGATCTTTTCAATCACCGCGATGCGGGCGGCTTCGAGTTCGGCAACGTCGGAAACTGTCTGCTGGCTGTATGCGATTGCAGTAAGTCCAATCCAAAACAGGAAAAAGTATTTTAGTGAAGCGTTCATGGATATAGGTTTAAAATGGGGTATTGATAAAAAACTATTTTTAATTATTATATTCATTGTTCAGGTTATGTCAATAATATAGGGACAAATCCTGGAATTAAAAATGGAATATTTCTTTTGCCGATTTAACAGATTAACAGATACCGAGAACGCTATTTTGTGGCGTTTTTTTGCGCCATATGAAATATAGGATTCCAAACTATTTTTATTTGTAAAATGTCAATTTGCACTGTAACCGGGGCGACGGGATTTATCGGTTCGCAACTGGTTAAAAAACTGCTGGAAAACGGAGAAACCGTTCGCTGCCTGATTCGAGCGAGTTCGAAACCTGACCGGCTTAACGGTTTAGACGTTGAATTGATACAAACAGATTTCAGCGACAGCGATTCTCTTAAACGCGGAATTCAGGGTTCTGATATTGTCTATCATTGCGCCGGATGTATAACAACTCTGCATGAAGAGGAAATGTATCAAACAAACTGCGGAAACACGAAGCGCCTGGCTCAGGCGTGTTTGAATTCGGATTCCGCGCCGAAATTTATGTATATTTCTTCTTTGGCAGCCGGCGGACCGATGCCAGGCAAAGACGCGCCGCTTCGGGAAGAATGGATGACAGAAAATCCCGTTTCCGTTTACGGCAAAAGCAAGCTGGCGGCTGAAACGGAGCTGAGAAAGATCAGTCCCAATTTGCCGATTTCCGTTATTCGTCCGCCGATGGTTCTCGGTTCTGGCGACCTGAATACTCTGAAGATGATCCAGGCGATTCAGGATACCGGTTTCCATTGTTGTCCTGGCTGGGAACGAAAACATTATACGGTAGTCTTTTCTGACGACGTTGTCCAAACGCTTGTTTTGGCGGCGGAAAAGGGAACTCGACTTACGGACTGTACGGAGTCTGGCAATCCGGAGAATTCTTATCAAAGCGGAATCTATTACGTTGCCCGGGATGAGAATCCGGAATACGGCGAGCTGGGCGAAATGATAGGCAAAAAACTGGGGAGAAAATGGACGATTGCCTGGCATTTCGCCAGACCGGTATTCTGGACGATTTGTACAGTTGCCGAAGCTTTTCATCGAATGAGCGGTCACCCCTCAATTGTCAATCGTGACAAAGCCGCGGAAGCTCTTGCCGGCAACTGGATTTGTTCTAACGAGAAAGCCAAAAGAGAACTCGGATTTATCACTAACGGCGATTTATCCAGTCATTTAGA
>JAZUMX010000215.1:0-2573 GCA_045603865.1 Thermoguttaceae bacterium | reverse complement strand
ATGAGCGGAGCGAATGTGCGTGTCGGGGTGCGGCGCCTTGGCGCCGCCTTTTCCTTGGCAGCTTGCCGTTAAGATCGTTGCATTTCCTGGTGCGGACTTCGTCCGCGGTCCAGTATGGTTACTGGCTGCGTTGCAGGTCTTGACGATTTCTTTTCTCTACGTATAATAAATAGATGAGAGCAGGCGTTTTGCCGCTTTCGTATAGTCTTAACGATTACCGTCTGTTTTGCATTTAGAAAGGAAAAATCATGAACTTCTTCAAAGGACTTTTTGTCGTCTTGACCGTTGCGCTGCTGTCCGGTACTGCCGCAGCGGCTGATAAAGCTATTGTTATTTATTTCTCCCACGCCGGCGAGAACAACGGCGTCGGGTACGTCCAGGAAGGCAACACGGCGAAAGTCGCCAAGACGATTGCCCGACGGGTCAACGCGGATCTTTACGAAATCAAAGAAGCCCGGCCGTACTCGCCAAAGTTTGAAGCGTGCGTCGGTCAGGCGAAAGAAGAACAGCGGCGCAACGCCCGTCCGGCGATTGCAGGACAACTGCCGAATTTGTCCTCCTACAAGGTGATTTTTATCGGATATCCGATCTGGTTTGGCGACTGCCCGATGATTATCTATTCGTTCCTGGAGAAGGAAAACCTCAACGGCAAGATCATCATCCCGTTCTGCACGCACGAAGGTTCTGGACTGGGCAAAACCGCCCAGAATTTGCAGAGGCGCTTCCCTCGGGCGAAAGTCGTCCAGAAAGGCTTGGCGATTAAAGGCACAATCGCCCAAAGAGATCCCAAAATGACGGCGAAATCCGTTGAAATGTGGCTCAAGGCGCTGAAGATAGTTAAGTAACGAGTTGCGAGTTGCGAGTTGCGAGAAAAATTCCTGCTCTCTATTCCCAAATCTGCATTATGAAAATAAAAGCATTGTTTTTTTCGTTAGTTGTTGCTGTTCCGCTGACGCTGTTTGCCAATGCGTCAACAGAGATGGACGTAACGGTCGTTAAACTGGCTCCGCAGAGCGTTGAGGCGCAGCCGAGCGTCGTTGAACTGGAAACGCCAGCTGGGAAAATAATCGGCTGTCAGGAAAACGAACTTTGCATCTTTCGCGGGATTCCCTACGCGGAATCCCCTGTCGGAGAGCGCCGTTTCGCCCCGCCGGTTCCCAAGGCGCGTTGGGATTCTCCTCGCGATTGCCGCCGCTGCTCGCCGTGGATTGCTCAATACAGATTTCCTGAAATAATTCCAAATACTTCAGAGGACGCGCTGACCCTTAATGTCTGGACGCCTGCAAAGTCTGCGGAAGACAAACTGCCGGTTTACGTCTACATTCATGGCGGCGGATACTCGGCTGGCAGCGCCAATCACCCACTAATTGAAGGAAGCCACTTGGCAAAACGCGGCATCGTCGTCGTTACGATAAATTATCGATTGGGCTTTCTCGGATTCCACGCGTCGCAAACCACGTTTGACGCCTACGGCACGACGGGAAACTGGGGATTGTTGGATCAGATCGAAGCCCTCAAGTGGGTTCAGAAAAACATCGCGTCCTTTGGCGGCGACCCGAATCGCGTAACCATCGGGGGCGAATCGGCAGGCTCGTTTTCTGTCAGCGCTCTGATTATGTCTCCGCTCGCGAAAGGGCTTTTCTCTCAGGCGATTATGGAAAGCGGCTGTATTCTGTCGATTCCCAGCGCAGCTGTTTTCAGCCGCGGCGAGCTGAAAAAGTCCATCCTGTTGGGTTCCCAATATCTGAATCTTCTTGGCGCATCCGATACGCCTAAAGGTCTGGCATACGCGCGGACGATTCCAGCTGACGACGTTGTAGGCACAACCAAATTTTCCATCCTGATGCTGACCGCCGCTAACGGCGCTGCCTTCTGGCCGGTGTACGACGGCTGCGTTTTACCTGTCAGCCCCGCCAAAGCGTTAGCCAACGGGGAATTCAACCGCGTCAAATTGATGGTGGGATTCAACACCCATGAAGGTTCCGAATTCACCCCGTTAGACGTGAACGAACAGGACTACCGCTCCATGCTTCGCAACGTTTTCGGACGCAGCGCCGACAAGGCGATTCAGCGATATCCCGTTCCAAACGACAACGACCCGACCGCTGTTTTCAAGGCGTGTTCCCGTTTATACGGAGCTGCGCTTATTTCCGCCACTCAGGTTCCCTTTGCCGACGCGTTGGCAAAACACGGCTGCCCGGTTTATTTTTATCGTTTTGACTTCCGCAACCCGACAGAGGCGCCCGACTCGCTTC
Source organism: Thermoguttaceae bacterium (assembly GCA_045603865.1). GTDB lineage: Bacteria > Planctomycetota > Planctomycetia > Pirellulales > Thermoguttaceae > RUG11551. The sequence continues at coordinate 318 of JAZUMX010000215.1, read as the reverse complement.
ACGGCGTCGCTCACGCCTCGGAACTGGAATACGTCTTTGGAAACATGCTTCCCGATCATCCGTCCGCCAAGGTCATGTCGGAAAAGATGATTAACACTTGGGCGGCGTTTATCAAAACCGGCGAGCCGGTTTCTCCCGACGGACAGAAATGGGACAAGTACGACCCTGAAAATCGCCGGGACTATCGTTTAGGCGAAACGTTCGAGTCGGAACCTCTGTTTGAAGAACAGCTTTTCCTCGACGTCAGCGAGTACTTGAATATACCGTGATTTATAGAGTGGTAAGTTTTAAGTGGTAAGTGGTAAGGACGCAAGCGTA
>JAZUMX010000214.1:0-9566 GCA_045603865.1 Thermoguttaceae bacterium | reverse complement strand
ACCAGTCCCTTATTGTCCGCCGGACCGCGGGACACCCTTGTTTGAGCGTTAAACGGTTGGTAGAAATTGGCGTTGACGGCAACAACCATATTTTCTTCAACCACGCTGTCGGGCAGCGTTCGACGGTCGGTTTCGTTTTCGTCGGCAACCCAGTTTTTGCTTGGCGAAGTAGTATGGAACGTCAGTTTGGGGTTGGTTGCGTCAATTCGTAAAACGTTGACGTTCAACAGCGGTTCTTGAATGGTAAAATGAGCGTGTTCAATACCGTCATACAACGTTTTCCATTCCAGGTTTGAAGGAACGTCTTGAGCCATCGCCCCAAAAGAACAGGCAAGCATCGCAGTCAAAGCCACGCATGCGTTCGTCCAATAATTCAGAATAAAGTGTTTCATATTATTCGTTTGGCAATAAAAATGAAAGTTGTAGTTACAGGATAAAACGACTTTCCTTGAATTATAAAATATATCCAAGAATTAATCAAGCCGGGGTCAAACGAGGGGATTTGGTATTTTAGGGGAGATGAAATCGTCTCGTTCATGGGAAAAAATGGAAAATCTTTAATAAAAAAAGGAAAAATGAGCGGGGGGTCTGCTTGAAAGAAAAACAAAAAATGGTTATACTATGAGTTAAGGTTTATCAATTGGCGAAATTTTATCGCCCCTTTAGTCGTTCTTTTCGGGGAACGCGCTATAGGGGTTTTTTGTAATTTTGCCGAGCGTTCCGGTTTCAGACGTACAAGACTGCCCTTTGCCGCCAGGCATGAACGGCGCGTTTTATCGTCTTGACGCGTTTGCCAGAACCTCTTAACCACCGATTATTAACCATTAAAAACAGGATACACACTATGGACGCAGCAGAACTGTTACGAATTGTCGACTCCATTCACCGCGAGAAGAAAATCGATAAAGAGATTATTATCGCAGGAATCGAGTCTGGTCTGCTCACCGCAGCTAAAAAATACTACGGAGACGACTGCGACGTTCAGGTTCATATAGACCCGTCAACCGGACAGATTACCGCTTCACATAACGGCATTCCCATGCCGGCGGAAGAAATTTCGCAGCGAATTGGAGCGCAGACGGCAAAACAGGTCATGATTCAAAAGATTCGCGAAGCGGAACGCGATACGCTTTTCGATGAGTTTAAGGCTCAGTTGGATGACATGGTTACCGGCAAGGTTCATAAGATGGAACGCGGCACGGCAATCGTTCAGCTGGGCAATATAGAGGCGATTCTGCCAGCCAGCGAAATGATTCCCAAAGAATCCATCAAGGTTGGAGATCAGATTCGCGCTACGATTGCAGAAGTTCGTAAACAGGGTTCCCGCGTCAAGGTAATCCTTAGCCGAATTCGCACCCATTTGGTCAAACGCCTCTTTGAGGAAAACATTCCGGAAATTGCTGAAGGCGTTATCGAAATCAAGGGTATCAGCCGAGAACCCGGTTATCGCAGCAAAGTCGCCGTTGTCAGTGAAGACTCTCGCATTGACTGCGTTGGTTCCTGCGTTGGCGTTCGCGGCAACCGCATTAAAGACATTAAAAGCGACCTCGCTGGCGAACAGATTGATATTGTTCCGTGGGAATCCGATCCTATGAAGTTCATTCCCAACGCCCTCAAACCGGCGGAAGTCGAAGAAACAATCCTTTGCACCATGCTCGGCCGCGCGATTGTTCTGGTCAAGGAAGAGCAGCTTTCGCTGGGAATTGGCAAGAAGGGGCAAAACGTTCGCCTGGCAAGCAAGCTGGTTGGCTGGGATATCGAAATCATGACGGCGGAAGAACTCCAGGAAACGCTCGACAAGGCGGTGCTTGGGTTCCGCAGCATTCCCGGCGTTTCAGACGATTTGGCGGATATGCTTGTCGGAGAAGGATTTGTATCCTACGACGACCTGTCAATTATCGAGCCGGACGCCCTGCAGGAAATGGGCGGTCTGACTGAAGAAGAGGCGGACGCCATTATCGACGAAGCCGATCGACGCGCCAATTCCAACGAGGCGGTTGACCAGCCGACAGAATCCGACGCCGACGCTGAAACGGACGAGTCCGTTTCTGAAGAACAGTAAGATTTAAACGAGAACTGCAATGCTCGTTTCATATATTTGTATTCAACCCGAGCAGGCTATGTTGTCTGCCGATTTGTTTCACTTTTTTATTGGACGCTTCCCGATGTAACCTTACTCCATAAATTCAGATTGACGTCAATCTTTGGAAGGCCTCATCGAGGAACCGTCAAGGTATTTTTACGGATTCCCGAGTTAGCGCTTGCATTCTTGCAGCCGTTGACTCTAAACCGAGGAGTTGTCGATTGACCATTAGAATTTATGCGTTAGCGAAGGATCTTCACGTCGAAAGCAAAGTTCTGATTGACCTTTGTCAGCAGTTGGGTATTAAGAGCAAAGCAGCGGCTTTGACAAACCTGACTGACGATGATGTTGCAAAGATCAAAACACATCTCGCGCAGCAGCCCCAAAAAACAGTCGTTGATTTTAATGCTGCTCCAGCTAACAACGCGCCCATTCCGCCATCTCATCCGATGGAGTACGGAAAGATTCGCGATTTGACTCCCAAAACCAAATCGCGTCCGAAACCGGAAGAATCTGATAAGAACAAAGACCTCAAACCAAAGGCGGACTCTGAATCGTCTCCAGAACAGCCGGCTGTTCAAACCGCTCAGACGGAACCGATTCCAGAAACGACACCGCAGCCTGACGTTTCATCTGGAAAGGGAGAACCGGTTTCTTCCAGCCAGGCAGAGGTCAAGTCTGAAAAGACCGATACGGAACCGAAATCCGAGACGGAAAAAGCTCTGTCAACGGACGAGTTGCAGAAACCTGCCGCTCCCGTCAAGCCGTCTGGTCCCAACACGCCTGTTATTAAGGTCATTAAACGCGCGGGAGAAAGCGTTACTGACAGCTCTGAACCGAAATCTGACCTGACGTCAGAACAGAAAAGCGAAACAACGCCGGAGACGCCTTCAACTCCAACTGTCGTGCCTGTCGTTGAGGAAAAGCCTGTTACAGAGGAAAAACCGGTTCAAGCTGAAAACGAGCCGGACTCTGGCGACAAGCCGGGCGAATCTGATCAGCAGACGGAACCCGCTCAGCCGATTCGCAAGCGTTCGATTCCGGTGATTAACGTTATTGGTCACCGCGAAGAGCGCAAAAAGCCGGCGGATTCGGAAAAGAAGGGCAAGGAAGAACGCCGACGCGGTCCGCTGCAGCGCTTGCTGGCGCCCATGCCGGAAGTCAAACAGCCCAGCCAGAAGAAGGAAAAAGAGCCTGTCGCTCAAAAGCCGGAAATTCGTTTGTCAACGGAAGTAATTCGCAACGTCAAGGCGGGTAAAGCTCCGTTGGAAAAACACCTCAAGCAGGCGGAAAATCAGCGTCAGGAAGAACTCAACGCTGCGGCTGAAAAGAAGAAAAACAAGCAGAAAAAGAACAACAATAAAAACGAGATTCAAGACGAGCCTCAGATTAAAGGCAAGGAAAAGACGTCAAAGCGCGGCGGAACTCTGGTCATGATGAACCGCGACCAGCGTCAGCAGAAGCGCAAAGACCGCGGCATGGGCAAGTCCGCTCTGCCTCCGGGAAGAAAAGGCGGGCGGCAGACCGAATACGAGGAAGCGCCCAACAGACCCAAGCATCTTGTCAGAACCGGACAGAATACAGCCGCTCCGCGAAAGAACAAGATTGTTATTACGCTCCCGATTACCGTCCGTTCCTTTGCGGAAGAACTGGAACTGCCTGTTACAAAAGTTATTACCAAACTCATGCAAATGGGCATGCCGCTGGCAATTAACGCGTCCATGGACGCTGATACGGCGGAACTGGTCGCGGCGGAACTCAATTTCAACGTCGAGATTCGTCAGCCCCAGTCCCTGGAAGAAAAGCTCATCACAGCCGCCGAGGAAATGGAAGACGCTCCGGAAGACCTCAAGTCGCGTCCGCCGATTATTACCTTCCTTGGTCACGTCGACCACGGCAAGACGTCCTTGCTTGACAGAATCATCGGCATCGACGTCTGCTCCGGCGAAAAGGGCGGAATTACGCAGCATATCAGAGCGTATCAGATTTCCAAAGACGGCAACAAAATTACTTTTGTCGACACGCCCGGTCACCAGGCGTTTACGGAAATGCGCGCTCGCGGCGCCAACTGCACCGACATTGCCGTTTTGGTTGTCGCGGCTGACGACGGCGTCATGCCTCAAACCGAGGAAGCCATCAGTCACGCTCGCGCCGCCGGCGTCCCGATTGTTGTCGCTCTTAACAAGATTGACATCCCCGGCGTCAACGTTCCCAAAGTGTTGCAGGAACTGGCGTCGCACGACGTTTTGCCGTCTGAATGGGGCGGCGACGTCGAAGTCGTCAAGTGCTCTGCCGTTACCGGAGAGGGCGTTGACGAACTGCTCGATACAATTCTGACCGTTGCCGAATTGCACGATTACAAAGCCAACCCGAAACGCGCGGCGATGGGAATCTGCCTGGAATCCCAGCTCAATCAGGATCAGGGCGCAGTCGCCAAAGTCCTCGTTCAGAAGGGCACGCTCAAGGTCGGCGACATCGTCGTTTGCGGTTCCGCCTACGGCAGAGTCAAGTCCATGACAGAAACGTTACAGACCAAGAATCGCGTCCAGAAGGCTCTTCCCAGCATGCCGGTCAACCTCTTTGGGTTGGACAAAGCTCCGGGAGCGGGCGACAAGTTCTACGTTCTGGACGACATCACCGAGGCGCGCGAGATTGCCGCTCGCAAGGCGGAATTTGAACATCAGCTGGACATGGCGGGTACGGCTGTCAAGCACGTTACATTGGAAGACCTGTTCGGCTCCTCTGTACAGACGCTCAATGTCATTCTCCGTACGGACGTTCGCGGGTCAATCGAAGCCATCAAGGCGGAAATTGCCAAGCTGGAGAACCCGGAAGTCCAAATCAAAATTCTTCAGGCGATGGTCGGCGGAATTACCGAAGCGGACGTTGCTCTGGCAGACGCGTCCAACGCGATTATTTTCGGATTCAACGTCGTTCCAGACGAAAACGCTCGCGTTCTGGCGGAACAGAAGGGCGTCCAGATTCGCCGTTACGACATCATCTACAAGATGACCGGCGACATCAAGGCGGCTATGGAAGGCATGCTCAAGCCGGAAGAGAAGGAAACCGAGCTGGGGCGCATTGTCGTCCAGAAACGCTTCGTTATCAGTCACGTTGGGACGATTGCCGGCTGCCGCGTTTTGACTGGCATGGTTCAGCGAGGCTGCCGCGTCCGCCTGATTCGAGAGAACCGAATCATCGGCGATTACGCCATCGACACGCTCAAGCGCGAGAAGGACGACGTCAAGGAAGTTCAGCAAGGGTACGAATGCGGTATCAAGCTGCAAAACTTCAACGACATTAAAGAAGGCGACGTGTTTGAAGCCTACAAGATTGAAGAAGTATCAAGGAAACTGTAATTTATGTCACGAAGAACGGAAAAAGTTCAGGAAGCGATTCGGGAAACAGTCGCCATGTCGATTCTGTCTGAAGTGCAGGACCCGCGCGTGAAAAACGTCACGGTTATTTCCTGCAAGGTCAGCGGCGATTTGCGGCAGGCGAAGGTTTACGTCTCCGTTATGGGCACGGAAGCTCAGCAGAACCTGTGCCTGAAAGGGCTTAAATCCTGCGCCGGTTTTCTGCAAACGAAAATCGCGCAGAGAATCAAGTCCCGGTTTGTCCCTCATCTGGAATTCTACCTCGATCAGGGCGTAAAGAATTCCATTATGATTAGTCAGATGCTCAAAGAAGTTCTTCCGCCCAAGGAAGAACCCGAGGAAGAGTACGACGAAGAATTGGATGAAGAATTCGACGAAGATTTTGACGACTCCGAAGAAGTTGACGACGACGTCGACGATGAGAAATCCGAGAACGAACAATAATTCCTGATTGAATCTCAAACGAGAGTGGTTAGCTGTCATCGACAGGGGCGCTTGGAGACTTTTCCCCATTCGCCCAATATGACGACTAACCACTTTTGCATTGATTGTTTACAACCCTAACCCATTTCATACAGCATGACAAACTATGACATTCTCGTTGTCGGGGGCGGCCCCGGTGGATATATCGCCGCTGTTACAGCCGCGAAATACGGATTCTCTGTTGCCTTGATCGAAAAGGAACCGGAACAGGGCGGCGGACTGGGCGGAACGTGCCTCAATCGCGGCTGCATCCCGTCCAAGACGTGGCTCGACAACGCCGAGACAATCGAAAGAGTCAAACAGGCGTCCAAACGTGGGATTGACGCTCAGGTGGTCAACATTGACATGCCCGCCATGGTCAAGTTCAAAGACCGCATTGTCAAACGGCTGTCGCTGGGCGTCGGCGCGCTGCTCAAATCCTGGAACGTTACAGTTTATAACGGGACGGCGGTCGTTCACGACCTGGACAACGTCGTTGTTACATCCGCCAAGGACAAAGAGAACGAGGTTGAACTAAGCTGCAAACGTCTGATTCTGGCGACCGGCTCCCGCCCGGCGACGATTCCCATTCCGGGAGCAGACCTGCCGCAGGTTCTTACCAGCGACGACATTTTCAACATTCAGACCATTCCACCCCGTCTGACGATTGTCGGCGGCGGCGTTATCGGCGTTGAAATGGCTCGCATCTTTTCCGCTTTTGGATCAAAAGTAACGATTGTCGAAGCCCTGCCGCGCCTGGCGCCCAATCTGGACGAGGAGATTGCAGACGCCTTGGCGAAGTCGCTCAAATCCGCTAAAATCACGATTAAAACCGGCGTCAAGGTGGAAGCGATTGACCCGGCGGACGGCGAGGAAGTCAGCGTCGTTATTAATAGCGACGGCGCGGAAGAACGCATTCCCTCGGACGTCGTTCTCATGGCTGTCGGGCGCGCGCCTAATACGGACGCGTTTTCCGACCTGAAGCTGGACATGAAGGGTCGCTTTGTCAAGGTTGACCCTGCCACGCTCAAAACGTCAGATCCTCACGTTTACGCCATCGGCGACGTAACGGGCTTGTCGATGCTGGCTCATTCCGCGTCCATGATGGGCGAACGCGCCGCGAAAGGCTCTGCACAAAGCCTCAACAGACTCGATTCCGACGAGTTCTACGCGTCCCCGATTGACTACGCCGCAATTCCGTCTGTCGTTTACGGAGAGCCGTCAGCTGCGTCGGTTGGAATGTCACAACAGGCGGCGGAGGAATACTGCGCTGACAACTCTTTGACGCTCTCGATTGGCAGAACGATTTTCGGCGGCAACGGCAGAGCGGTCGCGTCCGGCATGGGCGAGGGATTCGTTAAAATCCTGGTCGCTTCCGGCGATTGTCAAACCCGGATTTTGGGAATACACATCTACGGTCCCATGGCGTCAGAACTGATTAACGAAGCGTCCGTACTGGTCAACGGCGGCGCAGATGTAAAGAGCCTCGCCAGTGTCGTTCACGCTCACCCGACGTTTGGAGAAACGCTTTCCATCGCCCTCCACGACGCCCTCGGCGGCAGCAGCCACCAGCCGCCAAAGAAATAGGGTTGAGAGAAAGTCTTATCGTAGCCCACGCCTTTAGGCGTGGGTTCGGGGACTAACGGAATTTCCTTTTCTTTTTTGTTTTTACAGTTTGGTAATATCGTAAAAAATACAGAAAGGACTTAAAACTATGGTCGCTCAAGGCTTGTATGGCTATGCTGAGTTATACGCATATTCATTTTTACTTTTGTTCGGTTTCCTGGTGTATTACTTTTTAATACGAAAACTCAAACGCAAGTACAAGATCATTTTATTTGTAATAACGATATTGAGTTTAACATATCTGTTTACAGGTTGGCATTTACAAAAAAGAATCATAGATGAATTGATCAATCATCAATTGTATTTTTGTAAGGACGCTATAATTGAAGCAGATGTTAATAATGATATTCTTAAATTTAATCTAAAGGATTTACCGGAATGGGAAGTTGATTTAGCTGATGAGATAGATGGTTATAGAAATATTCTATCTGAAAAGTATGGAACAGATTTGTCTAATCTTTATATTCATTTTATCCCAAATGATAGCCTATATTGTTTATATCTGTTATTCCGCCCGTTTTATACGGTCGATATGGGACATGGTGAAAAAGGCGGTAAAGATGGCTTTGGACCTCATTTAAGTTCAAATTTCATAGAGCTGTATGTACCAAATGAATGTGAATGTTGCCCTTCTCGTCTTATCATTTGGAATGATGATTCTAATTTTCAAAACTCTGCAACAGGCGTAAAGATTAGAAACTTTTGTCAAAAACATAATTTAATGATAAATGACCGATCGTGGGTGTTGCAATATGAAGATTTTTGTAAAACATACAATTCAACGGATTGTGAAATAACGAAATATGAAAATGATAACGCGCCGAAAAAAGGGATTTGATAATAATTCCATAGGAATATTTTCAGCTTGGTAATATCGGGGAATGTATAGAGCCATATGAAATTTGAATTCAAACATTTTGTTATGCTGACGGCGATTCTCGGATTTGTTTTAATACAAATTACAGGACGTATTGGAATAACAACCGTTCGTGAAAACGGTCATTATTGCGAGAAGCCGACTTTTCAATATGGCTACCCAATTCCTTTTATTGAAGCTCTCGGCGGGGATCTTATTATAGATATCTCACGCCTCTCGGAAACTGCATTAATAGAAAAAATGCAAATAAAAGCTAAGGACGGCGATTTTGAAAAATGGTGGAATTCTAGTTATGTCAAGAAAGATAATGATATTTACAAAACCTTGGAAACGCCGTTATCCATACTGATATTTGTTCCTTTAAAACCATGGTATATGGGTTCTGGACGCGTTGACTATCCGCGATATACAGGATATTTTCTATGGGAATGCCGTAACTATTCCCGCATTACGCATACATTTTACTATGCAATCTACTATGATTATTTTACAGATCGAATAGTTGACTTTTTAACGTACCATCTATCGCTGGCAAAAACCGTATCCAAAACATACGATTCTACGTTTAATACTTGGCGCATAGAGCTGGAGAATATTCCTTGGCGATGCGCGTTATTTAACTTTATCTATCTTGTTGTAACAATTTTAGGATTACATTTGTTTTTCCGCGTTCCGAGTCGAATTGTCAACCGAATTGTATTTTACTCGATATTTACAATATCAGTAATCATGGTATTGATTTCGATTCATGATATTCTTTTTTACGATTACGTTCGATATGATAGAACGTACTGGTTTTACAGTTTATTATACTCAATCAACGTTGAGCTTTTTATAGTTGCGATATTGGGATATATGATTGCTGCTGTAAAAGGTATAAAATCGGCTGCTCGTCGCATGTATCATACGTCTGAAGATTAATTGAAAAATCGAGAGCGTTTTTATTTCTTGCGAAGAGAGAACATCTGGAATCTAAAGCGGGTTGTCGTATATGACAAAATCTTTGCGCTCTTTGCGTTCTTTGCGGCTTAAAATACTTCGGCGGCTGAGACAGCCGCGATCCAGCGGGACGGAGCGGTTGTTCTGCGAAAGAGATTTTTCTTATACCAGCAAAGGCGCCCGAGGGCGGGCGCCATCCGTG
>JAZUMX010000213.1:0-1959 GCA_045603865.1 Thermoguttaceae bacterium | reverse complement strand
AACTCCTTGGCTCACAGAACGACATGGCTACGATCCGACTTCCAGCTCGATACAGACAAGCGTCGCTTGCGTCTCTTTATTGGCGATAACGTAGTCAACCGACTTTCGGCAAATGCGGTTGAACGCCCGCGCCTTCTGTTTGCTGTCGCTCCCACTTGCTTCAATTATTGCAGAGACGTTTACCTGCGGCCAAACGCTTACTTCCAAATTGGCGCGATCCAGAGCGTCGCAAAGATCTTCGTAGTATTTAATCTCGGTCGGCGTCATGATGCTGGCTCTTGGATCGTAATCTTTCGATATATCTTCAGTCCCATCTTCTGTTCCAGAATACGATTCTTCCCCAAGGTCGCCCGCTCCCTGGCGTTGCTGTCCTATTAAATATTCCAGATATTTTACAATCGGGTATCCTATCCCGATAACGATAATAGCTATCGTTGCCAATATTAGAAGGTATACTAAGTCCGGCATTTTCTTCTTCCGTGAAGGTTATGATTATATAATTTGTGTGACGCTTGCGTTTCTCGCAACTCGCTCCGTGGGTTAAAACCCACGGCTATTAATATTAAACCGCTAATGCGGTTTTAGAGGAACGCTTCGCGTCCGTTTTAAAATCTCGCCACTTTTGCGTTATTTCCATTCGCGCGCAATTTGAGCGTCGGCTGAAAGTTCCGTTTTCAGCTCGTCGACGGTTTCGAAGCGTTTCACGCCGCGGATTCTGTGCAGGAAATCGACTTTAATCACCTTCCCGTACAGGTCTTCGTTGAAATCGAGAATATGGGCTTCGACGCGGGGCAGGTTCTGATTGAACGTAACGTTCTTTCCGATATGAACCATGGCGCGGAACTTGCGCGTTTGCTTGCCGCCTTCGCTGACGCTTGCCAGGAAGACGTCGGCAACGTACGCGCCCTCTCCAGGCAGGAGAACGTCAATCGCCTCGATGTTGGCGGTGGGGAACCCGATAGTTCTGCCCCGGGCGTCGCCGTGAACGACCATGCCGCGAATCCGGTACGGCGCGATGAGCATCGCGTTGGCGGAATCCACGTCTCCGCTGGAAATCGTCGACCGAACGCGGGAGCTGGAAACTCGCAATCCATTGTACTCGACTCCCGGCACGACGTCAAGAGCAACTCCGCGCTCTTTCGTCCATTTTGACAGATGTTCCGCGTCGCCGAGCCGGTCTTTTCCAAAGACAAAATTGTCGCCTTCAACGAGGGCTTTGACTCGCATGCGGTTAACGAGAATCTCGTCGAAAAAAGTTTTGGCGTCCATGCCCAGCAATTGCATATCAGTCGGGTAGAACAGAATTATATCGACGCCCAAACTCGACAGCAACCGCGCTTTTCGGTTTTTCCACGTCAGAGGGCGCGGGGCTTTTTCCGGATGTAACAGAGCCGCCGGGTGCGGGTCGAACGTAAAGACGATTGACGGTCCGCCGACTTGAGCGGCTTTGAGTTTCAGACGTTCTATAAGACGAGCGTGCCCCAGGTGGACGCCGTCGAAGTTGCCAATCGCGACGGCGCCAGATGGCAGATTGTCAAACAGAGTATCCGATAAATTAGACATGCGCGGGTACGGAAACAAAGGGATAAAGTCCGAGGAAACGGGTCGTTACAGAACGCCTTTTGTCGTCGGGACGCCTTTTTGATTCGGGTCAATTTCCCACGCCATTCTCAGCGCTCGGGCGGCGCACTTGAAAATCGCCTCGGCGATGTGGTGGCTGTTGCGCCCGTATTCCAGCTTGACGTGCAGATTGCACATCGCAGCGGTCGAAAATCCCTGCCAGAAATCGTCTACCAGTTCCGTGTCGAAATCGCCGACTCGCGGGGTGGGGAACTTCGCGTTGCTGACGTAAAACGGACGTCCGCCCAGGTCGACGGCGACTGTTACAAGCGTTTCGTCCATCGGGAGAGTAAAGCAGCCGTAACGGCGAATCCCGGCTTTCGTTCCGAGCGCTTCTTT
>JAZUMX010000212.1:0-9581 GCA_045603865.1 Thermoguttaceae bacterium | reverse complement strand
TTGCCGCCGCGTTAGCGGAAGACGCGCTTGGAAGGTAGTTCGTTCAAGCCCCGGGAAAATCTCACGCGGAGTCGCGGATACACTAGAGCAGGTAAATCTCACGCGGAGACGCGGAGAGTTAAAAATAGCTTTGCGCTCTTTGCGTTCTTTGCGGCTTAATTTATAGGGTGAGCTAGAAGATGATATTTATCTACGTTCCCTTATAGAAAATGCACCGCTGAGCGTATAGTCATCGGATCTGTCGGCATGTCGGCAGTGAGATGAATGTACGCCGGCGTATCGTCACAGCAGTCTAAAATGATTTGAATGGGATTCGGTTCTTTGAATCCCATTTCCATGCAGGGCTCGTGACCGGTGATGAGGAATTTTGCCCCAATTTCTTCGGCAAAAGTTCGAGCGTTGTCTTCAAAATAATCTCGTCCCCAAACCAAACGGGAAAAAGAACCGTTATAGGAAAAATCCTTTTCCTCAAGAGAACGGTCAAAGAATGAACTGTCGAAAGGATATGACATGCAGTCAGAGGGAATGGAATGAGCGAAAAAGACGTCTTTTTTCCAGCGAATCGCTATCGGGCACGACCAGAACCATTTCGTCATCCATTCATGAACCTGCCATGCGTTGGCGGATCCGTAACGATATTGAAGCCCTTTGGCAAACAGAATATTGAGCAGTTGTCCCCGCTTGCGAATCGGGAAGTTGGTCATTTCCGCCATTTCGTGGTTGCCCAAGACCAGATGAACCCGACCGGGGTGCTGACAGACCATTTTCGCAACGTCTTCCACCAACAGATGCGATGCGCAGCTGCCGTCTGAATATACGCTGCCTCCGTGGCACAGTTCCTGAAAAACGAGATGACGGCGCGGGTTGTTTTCTAAATCCGCCAATTCGCACAAATCGTAGAAGTTCCCGCGATGTCCATGCAAATCGCCGGTAAAGATAACGTCTGACGCGTTAGTCTCGTCCAGCCAGACAACGCCCCCTTCGCGTCCCGGCGTATTGTAATTGTACACCGACGCCTGAGCGTAAAGAACTCGAAGAGCGTTGAGAGCAGAGTCCATGGAACTGAATGATTCGTTTTCTATTAACAACAAGGGAACAAAGGTGGATGATGTTTCCTGACCATTGTTCCCTTGCAGCAAACTTATGCGTTTAACCCGCTAACCTAACATCATGGATAGTTGTTGTCAACCTGGTTGATGTCAATGTTAGGTTTAAGTGAAGAATCCGTTGACGAATTGCAGCCTCTGTCATTAGGACACATAATCATTTTGTACGTATTGTACTGAATACTGTCTTTGAGGGAAAGAACGTGCGTATCTGCAAAGGCAACCAGAGCAACGCCTCGGTGTCGGCTGGACGGACGAGCGATTTTAATATTGTTATCCGTAGCGTCCATATTGCGGTTGATAAGATACTGTTTGGTCCCCCAGTCGGTATCTGAAGTGTACATAAGGCAGGTTTGGAACTGTCCCATGGAGGTTCTCCAGTCAGAGCGGTTGTTGGCGTCTTCTCCAACCAGAATTGTGTTGGCAGCCCCGTCAACGATTTGGCTGGTTCCAATTTTCAGATCGTTTTTAGCTGTGCCAGTCAGATCGAAGGAAAGCCCGGTAATTCGCCATTTTTTGTCTCCGCCGCTGGCGCCTTCCATACCGCCGTTGATGCGATAAGACTGACGGCATTTAATGCGGGCGTCTGACGGGCAGTTCAAAACGGACAAGTGCGGCGTGTCTGTAATTGTGCCGCCTTGCTGCATCGCAATTGTTTTGTAGAGGTCGCCATTGCCCAACTGTTCCAGAATCATTGTATACCAGGTTGTATTTTGTCCGCGAAAATTTTGAACATACCCTGGAAAGTAGTTTTTCGAGGATTCAAAGTTTACCAGCGCCATGGCAACGTTTCGGAGGTTTTCCTGGCACTGAGCGCGGCGCGCTTCGTTTTGAGCGTTCATAACAGCCGGCATGAGCAGCCCGACCAGAATGCCGATAATGGCAATAACAACCAGCAATTCGACCAGCGTAAAGGCGCGACGGGAAGACATTTGAACGTGATTCCTCGTTACGGTTTTAAAAGTCATTGTTCACCTCTAATTCTCTATTAGCTTATGATTAGTTTTGCCCGATTATATTATCGTGTATAAACGACCATATCAATAAGTCATTCCAGGGATTGTTTCCGACAGCCAAATTGTTGACGGTCGTAAGAGTTTTCGATTCTGAACTCTGAATAAAAAATCCCTAATCCTATTTTGTACCATATTCTCAGATTCTGCCAGCCCCTATCGGCTTATTTTTCAAGAATTTCGAAAAAATTTTTGAAATTTTCTAAAATAAAGGCGATTTTTTACTCAAATTAACTGGACAAGAGATAATTTTTATGCAAAATAGGAATAGTTATGAGATAGCTTCTAGCTACTAGCCTTTAGCTCCTAGCTTTAAATATCATCTACTGGCTTTAAAACCATCAGCATAGAGCTTTGGAACCTCAAGCTAATAGCTAGTGGCTAATAGCTAGCGGCTTATCCTCAGATACGGACTTGCCGGAACAACATAAAACAACCGTTTCCCCATTTCTTCAAGGAGAACTTGATAATGTTCAGAAATCAGATTTCCTCAAACCGCCAGCAGTCTGCGGCGCAGAGCTGTCGTTTGATTCGTCCGGCTTTTACGCTGGTTGAATTGTTGGTTGTTATTTCAATTATTGCCGTGCTTATTTCCATCGCTATTCCTGCAACAACTGCAGCTCGCGATCGTGCGCGACAGGCAAAATGCATCAGCAACATCAAGCAAACCAACCTGGCAACGATGGAATTTATTACCCGCAATGGTTATTTTCCCGGCTGGAAGAATCAGTTTCAAAAGGCCACAGACAGTTCAAAGAAAGTCTGTGGCTCGTGGGTTGCTGCGCTTTTGCCATTTTTCAATGAGGGCGCGCTTGAAAAGAAATGGGTTGAAGCCGTTCCCGATTCCGGCTGTCTGTTGTATCTGATTTGTCCGGCAGACGCCAGACCGGATAAAATTGACCCCCATCTTTCCTATGTTGTCAACTGCGGCAATAAAGCAGGAAGCAGCCGCGACGCGGGAGTATTTCTTAATCTTGAACCTACAACCAATAACAAACGTCCTACCAGACAAACGCTGGATTTCATCACGTCAAACGACGGTTTGTCCTCAACAATTATGACGTCGGAAAACAATCAGGCGTACATGTGGAGCTATCCCAACAATACCTCTCTCACCGTCACTCACGCCAATATTTCCTGGCAGGGATTTGTTTTCTTTGACTCTAACCCCAATAACATGGGCACGTCTCAGGCTGTTAACTGGGATTACCGCGGCGTAAAGATGGGTAGGCAAGCCAATCGAACTGCGAACGAAGCCGACATTTATGCTCGCCCGAGCAGTTATCATCCCGGCGGCGTCAACACGTCATGGTGCGACAGCCGCGTTGTGAAAGTTCATGACGATATTGACTACGAAATTTATAAAATGATGCTGGCTCCCAACGACCGCGGCTGCGGCGTTTCTCAGGCGTCGTTGTCGATTCTCCATGAAATGATTAACGTCCAGTAATGACTTAGGAAATAGGGAGCAGGGAGTAGGGAATAGGCTAGCTGCTAGCTTTTAGCTCCTAGCCTCTAGCTTATTTATTCTAGCTTCAGGCTAGAAACGCCAAGAACTACAAGTTCTCCAAGCTATTAGCTAGCGGCTAATAGCTAACAGCTTTTTAGCGCCTTGCGTAATTACGCATTACGAATTACGAATTAAAAAATGGACGCCGATATAACCCTTAAAACCGTTATATCCGCGTCCATTTTTATTTTTTATTGGTATTTTGAGAAATTTTTGGGGAACTTTTCGATAATTACTCGAACTATTTTCGTTTTTCATCGTTTTAAGTAATAATGAAGTAAAAATTTGCTTAATAAAAATCCGAAAAACAGATATTGTCAATTTGTATTTTATTTGTTATAATTCATCAACCACCTTTGGAATTTTTCAACAAAATCAGTTTATAAAGAAAGGAACCATGATGAAAAAATTGCTCAGCAGCGCCTTTGCGCTGATTGCACTGACTGCAATGTGTGGACTGGTCTGTGCAGACACTTTGGATGGAGGCGCCCTTTCGTCGCCTGAAGCTCCTCAAACCACCGGCGCGGCTCAAGTCTCTGACAGCGCCCAGGAAATTCCCGAAATTCAAGACGGTCTTAAAGCTCTGCAAAACAACGACGTTGAAGGAGCCTTGAAAAAATTCGAAGAAGCTCGAAAATCTCATCCGGAATTCTCCCCCGCTGAATTGATGCTTGCGAAGCTGGCTTTGCAGATCAATCCTCAAAACAACGGACCGGCAGCTCGTATGCTTATCGAACGTTGCGTTAAGAACAATCCGACCGACCCGGAAGCCTATATTTTCCTCGGCGATTACAATCTTGGCAACGGTTCTGTTACCGAAGCGGATCTTCTGTTCCGTCAGGCTGGCGTCATGCTGAAAAACTTCCAGGGCAACGCCCAGAGAAAAAGCGCCATGATTCGTCAGTTTAACGCTGGCATGGCGATGGTTCTCGAACGCCGTGGTCAGTTTGAAAATGCCAAGGCTTACATGGAAAGCTATCTCAAGAGCGATCCGAAAAACGTCTCTGCCATGCAGCAGCTGGCTCGTATTTATCTGAACATGGAAAAGCCGGACGACGCTATTGCTCAGCTTGCAAAAGCCAAAGAGATTGAAAAGAACATCCTTACTCCGGAAGCTATCGTTGCAATGTTCTATCAGCAAAAGGGCGAAAAGAACATGGCTGCCACGTACATGGCAAAAGCTCTGGACAAGGCTCCTCGCGATCTCAACACCCGATTGGCTGCCGCTCAGTGGTCTCAGATGATCAACAATCTCAATCAGGCTATTCAGCAGGCTGACGCCGCTCTGCAGCTTGATCCCAAATCTGAAGCCGCCATGCTTCTTCGCGGAAACTTCGCTCTGATTAAAAAGGATTACCCCAAAGCGATTGAACTTTACAACAAGATTTTGGCGAATTCGCCCAGCAACTTCGCGGCGACCAATAATATCGCTCTGGCTCTTTGCGAAACCGGCAATAAAGACGATCTCAAACGCGCTGTTGAATACGCCGGCGTAAACGCTCAGAGATTCGGCCGTCAGCCGGAAACGTTCTCGACTCTGGGATACGTTCTTTACAAGAATGGCGCCGTTGACGATTCGCTCAAGGCTCTCCAGCAGAGTCTCCAGCTCTCCGGCGGACGCATGTCTCCTGACACTGCCTATTATCTGTGCGCCGCTCTGGTTGCCAAGGGAGCTGACGAAGGCGTCAAGCAAGCCAAAGAAATCCTGACCAAGACGCTCGAAGCCACCCCGACGTTCAATATGCGTCCGGAAGCTGAAAAGCTCAAGGCTCAGCTGGATAAAAAATAAGAGTTTAATTTAGCCATGGGGAGAGCAAAGATTTTGCTCTCCTTTTGGTTTTGTAGACTCTGCGTCATTTATGCAAAATAAAAAAGACCCTCATGACGAGGGTCTTTTTTTATTGATTGAGGCTTTGAGTATCTGACCGTTAATGATTGCGGTCTTAGGGCAGTCAGACGTTCATTTCCGGCTTTTCCGGTAAATGGCGGGGGTGTTTGGGAATCTCCATTGGCGGGAGCGGCTGCTGATAGGTTTCCGCCCAGATTTCGCGCTCTTCTGGAGAGGCATAGTAACGAAGCCAGACGTCCGGGTCTCCGTTGATGTGAGCGCAGTCCCAGCTCATGTATTTTTGCGTATAGACCATTTTAACTTCGCAAGGCAGAATATTGCACCAGACGACCCGATATAACTCTTTGTCGGAAAGGTGATCGGTGAATTCCAGAACGATGTGTTTTTCAAACAGCTTGTGAAGAATACAGTCCAAAATGTCTGAGAGATCTTCATCGCGGATTCTGTCAGGGCGCGGAGGACACAGCGGCGGGTTAAACCAGCGATAAATCGGAACCAACGGCGCCTTTTCCCACTCGAGAATATCGCACAGATACTCGTTTTCCGCATCCAGAGTCAGATGCGAAAGCATGTTTTTATTGACCGAATCGTCGTTGTATGGTTCCAGCGCGTTGCGAAGTTCCATGTTCCGGATGTGCGCTTCTACTTCATGATTGTATTTAAATGACGTTCCCATGCCTGCAACCCAAGGGAAAAGTGGTGGTCTAACGCACACAACGTAACTTATCCAGGCTCCGCCTAAAATAATATACGTTGGTTTTTTAGCGAATACCCGAAATCCGTTTGCGTTTTAACGGTTTCGGGCGAAAGGAATTACTGAAAAGTATATAGTTCCGTTTCACGCTTTAAATGACATAACAATAGATGCTTATAATTTAGATAATATTTTTAAAAACTTAAGAGAAAATTTGCCTCTTTTTTAATATTCTTCCAAAATCTGTATGATACAATCGATACAAGACATTCATTTAACGTATTGTTGCTTTTTTGAAACGTCATTTTTCGCCTGATTTGGAAGAATAAATAGAATATTCCGATAAAACCGACGAACGGTCTGTCGTTTATGACGCTGTTTTTTACGGACGAAAAAGCAGTTGTTATGAAAAGAAACTTTTATTTGGCGTTAGGAACTTTTTTGATTTTGCTGGCTTTGGAATGTCTGGCTGTGAACCGATTTGTCTTTTGCTGGGAACCCGGCGCGTCGACCGTACAGGCGGTTTCTGAACTCGCGTCAGAAAACCCGCCTAATTCGTTAAGCGCGTACGTTCCGCCGCCGTGGCTGCCGTGGAGCTTGTTCTGCCCGGGAATTATCGTCATTCTGTTCGGCTTGGCGCACGAAAAATAGCGGCGACGGCGGGGCGGCGCTCCCGCAGTTAAAAAGTTACAGTTCCGATTTCAACTCATTAACAATAACGTCGACGATTTCGTCGTAGGAGAAGCGTCCGACAAGCTGTCCTTTCTTTTTTAAATTGACGCATTCCGGACCGCACCAGACTCCCAAGTCGGCGTGATCGGATTCGCCAGGACCGTTGACGCGGCAGCCCATGACGGCAATCGTAAACTTGCGTTGTGCGGCGAAAGCGGTTGCAGTTCGGATCTTTTCCGCCAGGTCGACAAATCGGCTGTTTTGAACTCGGGCGCAGCTGGGGCAGGAAATAATATTCAGTCCGTTGGGATCCCAGGCGTTTTCCGGCGTGAATTTCCCGGCTTTAACGTCTTCCAGGAGCTGTTTACCTGCTTCGACTTCCAGATTCTTCTCGTCTGCTGGGACAGTGAGCGAGATTCGCAGCGTCGCGCCGATTCCCTCTGCCAGGAGCTTTTCCAGAGCCAGGCGGGATTTGATAATCCCGATTGGAGGCGCGCCGGCTTCCGTAACGCCTAAATGCAAGGGAACGTCTGGACGAGCGGCGGCGAATTTCCGGTTGGCTTCCAAGGTCAAATAGGGGTCAGATTCCTTGAGCGAGACGCAGTAGCGGGTAAACCCGATGGAATCGAGGTACTGAGCATGCTCCAGCGCGCTGTCGAGCATGGGGGAGAGCATATCGTCCGGGGCGAACTTGTCCTTCTTGGCGGGGTCGACGGAGCCGCTGTTGACGCCGATTCTCAGCGCGCAGTCGTTCTTCTGGGCGACGTCCGCTATATATTGGACTTTCTCCTGCCATGGGCGGGACGGCTCGAAATGGTACAGATGCCCGGGGTTGTATCGGAGTTTATCGACCCAGGGAGCTGCCAGTTCCGCCATGCGGTAGTTTTCCTGCAAGTCGACGGACAGATTGACCTGTCGGGCGTCCGTTTGCGTCAGACGTCGAATTTCCGGCAGCGCCGCGGCGTCTTTTGGGTTGTCAACCGCAATGCGGACCAGTCCCGCGCCGGCGTCGTAGAGGAGGTTCGCCTGCTGGACGACCTTCTCGACGTCGTACGTTTTGACCGCGCACATGGACTGAATCATTACCGGGTTTGACCCGCCAATAACGACATTTCCTATTTTTACTTCTCTGGTCATCATCTCTAATTAGTATAATTGGACGTAATATTGTTTGATTTTAT
The DNA here is from genome assembly GCA_045603865.1 of Thermoguttaceae bacterium. GTDB lineage: Bacteria > Planctomycetota > Planctomycetia > Pirellulales > Thermoguttaceae > RUG11551. Next base: position 1,556 of record JAZUMX010000212.1, on the reverse strand, counting down.
TGTGAAATTTTGTTTTTACTGGTTTCAATTAAACGGTTAGGTAAACCTTGACGATAATAACTTTGTGAAAAACGGAAAAATTTCACGATTTTTTAGTTTGGGTATAAAATACGTTGTATACTATTTATAGCATAAATTTAAAATAAGGTCAAGGATCAAACTTTGACGATTTTACAACGTGTATCGCTTTATAAGCAATCATTTTTTTGGAGAAAACTACTGTGGATCAGGAAATTAACGTATTGGCTTTGGTTAAAGGAACGGAACGCTTTGTATTCCTTTTCGATGACGACAGCCGCAGCGAAACCTTAAAGATGCTCGCCAGATACGCTTCCAATCCGGATTTGAGCTTTACGTGGTACGATGCCGCGGTTTTAAGCCAAAAGATTCGTCAAGAGCCAGACTCTATGGAAGTTGCCGCCCGAGCTAACGCTTCGACGTTAAAAAACAATTAATTTAAAACGGCGCCCCTGCTATGAGGCGCTGTTTTTTTAAACACGTTTCCTCCCCCACAGGTTTCTGTTGTTGCCTGATTACCGTCATGACGCCTGCTCTGTCTTCCGCAATTGGCTCCTATTTGTCGTATCTGGATGTAGAACGCAACGCGTCGGACTATACTAAAAAGAGCTATCGGGAAGATCTGACGCTTCTGGACGAGTATCTGAAACAAAAAAACAACGGACGCGATATCGACGTTGCTAAAATATCGACTTTGCTCTTGCGCGGCTACGTCTCCTGGCTTCATGAACGGAAGTTTGAGCCGTCAACCATTTCTCGTCGCCTGGCGTCGTTGAGAAGCTTCTTCAAATTCTGTCAGCGGGAAGAAATCGTCGACCAGACCCCGGCGGCTCCGCTGAGAAATCCGCGTCAGCACAGGCGATTGCCGCATTTTCTTTCTACAAAAGAGGTCAATCAGCTTCTCATGGCTCCGCCGGAAGGGACTGTTGCCGGCATTCGCGACAGGGCGATTCTCGAAACGATGTACAGTACAGGCGTCCGCGTTGGAGAATTGGTGGCGCTGTCGGACGACGACGTAGACGAAACGCAGCAGATTATTCACGTCATGGGCAAAGGGAAAAAAGAACGCATCGCGCCGCTGGGGTCGTTTTGCCTTCGCGCGATAGCGGATTGGCTGGAAGTGAGAAACGTCAATGTCCCGGAAGGCGCGCCTGTTCCGCTGTTTACGAACAAGTTTGGGACTCGCCTGACGACGCGCTCTGTCGCCCGAATGTTGGAAAAGTACATAGCTCAGACGGGCTTGGACGATCGAACGTCGCCTCACACGCTGCGACATTCGTTCGCCACCCATTTGCTAGACAACGGCGCGGACATCCGCTCCGTTCAGGAACTGCTCGGACACGCCAATCTACAGACGACGCAAATCTACACCCACGTCAGTTCCGCCACTCTCCGCGCCGCTTACGAGAAAGCGCACCCGAGAGCGAGAGGAAGCTACTAGCTGTTAGCTCCTAGCCATTAGCTTTGTTATTAGTAGTTCTTAGCGTTAACATTTAACGCTGGAAGATAAAAACACAAAGCTAGAAGCTAGTAGCTAG
>JAZUMX010000211.1:0-2761 GCA_045603865.1 Thermoguttaceae bacterium | reverse complement strand
GCTCCCGTTGGTCGCTTACGTTATTGATAATACTAAGATTTATCCCTTACTAAAGTTTTTTGGAAAGGGGAGTTTGAGGGGAAGAACCTTTTTTCTGGATATTTATGGCTCCTGCTTGACATTGATTTCTATTTATATTACAATAATAGAAGAAGGGATATTATAAATTGTGGATATTGATATTGCCCATAAGGCGATTGGACAATCCCTGATTTACTGAAAGTTGTAGATTTGAAACCCATGAAAAATATAACACGATTTGTTTTTTTGTTTTTTTTGTTCAACGCAGCCGTTTATCAGACGGCGCAGTCCCAGATAATTATCAACAACGGCGGACCCATTCAGTTTGTTAACAATAACGCTATTCAGAACGGCAGTCCTGATAACAACCTGATTCAAACTCCGCGAGAGACGATTCAGCGTCTGAAAACCGCCGTAACCCTCATGGAGGAAAAGCGTTATTCAGAGAGCGTTCGGATTCTCTGGGATATTCTCAGATCAGAGGAAGATTCGTTTATTTGCGTCAATCGAGACAAATCCATTTCAGAAGAGACGAATGAGAAATCAGATGAGAATTCCGATTCCCCCAATCCTCCTGCCGGGCAAACGCCGCAGGCTGCCGGTCCAACAAGCCTGATTTCTCTCAAGACGTACATTCAAAATATTTTGGCACAAGCGCCAGAGGAAGCGCGACAGGCGTCTGAACTGATAGTTGGAACGGAAGCGCAAAAAGCTCTCGAGGCAGCGATTCAATCAGGAAGTCTTGATCGTCTTCTGATGGTAAGCCGCGATTATTTCCATACGGAAGCGGGCTATAAAGCGTCTTTTTTATCCGGACTTATTCTTCTCAACGACGGTCAGGCGGCTTCGGCGGTTTCGCTTTTCGATTCCCTTGCCAATACGCCGGGCGTCAGACAGAAATTTGAACCGGCGTTTTCCGTTTTATGGCTCAACAGTTTGATTCTGTCCGGTCAGGACGCTCAGCGGCGTGAACTGGTAACTCAGCTTCGACAGCGATTGGCGCGAGTTGACTGGACCGTCGAAGACAAGCAGATTACGGGATTTGAAAACCTTGAACAGCTTGAAAAATATCTAGCCGCGTTTGCTGAAAAGACGCAAAATTCAGACTGCCCTTATCCGTCGGCAGAGCCGTTTACTCTTCCGCGATGGACGGCTCCGACGTATACAAATCCCATGTTGGGAACGCTGGTTCAAACGTTTATCGATAACGGCGCGAAAGCCTTGTCCAGCAATTCAAACCTGTATAACGCCTGGATGAGTTCTTTTGAACCGGTCGTAAGCGGGAATCGTGTATTTTTCAGAACGGCGTTTGGCTTGACCGCTGTCGATCTTCAAACCGGAAAGCGCCTGTGGGATTCGTCTGCCGATTTTTCGTCTGAAATTCAAAGACAATGGGATCGCCTGGGCGAGTACGAAAGAAAGTCGTTGTCACAGTTTTTGTACAGCGCGCTTGTTCTTCGTTCAAAATACGATTTTACATACGGAGCGCTGCGCGCAGACGAGAATAACGTCTACGCAATTGAAGATATCTGGAAAGAACGCATTATGCAGGGAATCATGACGCCTCAGTCTTCGTCGGGCATCATTGTTTCCCGTTCGAATTTAGGCTCTTTTACGTCCAATCGACTGGCGGCGTACGATATAAACACAGGCAAGTTGAAATGGCACGTTGGTTCAGCAACGGTCAGTTACGGTTCCGGCGCCGATAATGCGCTTGACTCAACAACATTTTTAGGCGCGCCTCTGATTATGGACGGCAAGCTGTTTGTTATTGGGGAAACGTCAGCGGCTTCGGTTGTCTTTTATGAACTGGATAGCGCGACGGGAAAAGTTCTCTGGTCTCAGACGCTGGGCGATTCTCAGAATTCCTTGACGGACAGAATGAACAACTTAACGCCGTTTTATGAGAATGGGATTATTGTATGTCCGATTTCCGGTTCATCTCTGGTTTGCATTGATTTGCGTCAGCGCAGATTGTTGTGGGGGTTCAATACGCCGAGCGTTCAGAGTCGTCGTTCTTCCTTCTTTATTATCAGCAACAGCGGCGATTTTCGGTATGAACTGAGCAATTTGAACAACGCTTACAACAGCGGTTCGGTTCAAAAAGGCTATCAGCTCCGTCTGATGGATAATAAAGCGTTCTTTACTCCCGTTCAGTCGTCCGATACGTATGTTGTCAATCTGTCTGACGGGCAGCTTGATCAACAGTTCATGTCGTTGAAATCGCAAAACAGCTACATTCCTTTGAGCGTTAATCAGAAAGAAGCCGTTATTATGACGCCGTCCGACATTCGCGTTTGCGATATTGACAAGCTGTGTCAAAACCAGCAGGAATACGATCGGGTTCAGGCGAAGCGTCTCGAAAAAGAACAGCAAATTTCCAAAACGTCTGGCGAGGAAAGACAAAAAGTTCTGGAAGAGTATTCCAAACTGACAGAACAATATAACAAACTGGAAGAAGAACGCAAAGCCGCAATAACGACTATTTCGTTCCCGGATTCGTCCCGGGTCATTGGACGCGCGTTTGAATTTGGCGGTTCGCTGTTTATTCCGCTTAGCAATAAAACCCTGGTGGAATTCAGCCTTTCAAAGCGAGAATTCGTTAACACGCTCAAGGCTCCAGATGAAAAATCGTTTGGAACTGTCAGCCAGTTTTCCGACAAAGTCTTTTCACAAAATTATGACCGTCTGGATTGCTATGACGTTAAACAGTTTGTCGAGAATCAGCTTCAAAACAAAG
>JAZUMX010000210.1:0-2082 GCA_045603865.1 Thermoguttaceae bacterium | reverse complement strand
TTTCCTCCGCGTTAGTCCATGTTTATAATCTCCCTTCAAAGGCGTCTTTTAAAATGCTTTGTCGTAATGCGTCCGCTTGCTGCAAGGAAGCGTCTACCGTTTGTTCTATGTTGTCGCAGACGGAAAGGCTGGATTCGATTTTGGATACAATTCTTTCTTGATTTTTTACCTCGACAATTGGAACATTTAGCGCTTTTATTTGTCTTGTATTGACCCTTGGTCTTGTAGCCCCGTGTACTTGATTAACCAATTCATTATAAGCACGCCTAGAGGACATATAATACATTATAAAATGGGGAATAACCTCGGCTTTCAATCGAATTCCAACACAATCAGCCTTATTTACAGCATATCCTATATAAGGTGGTAATTGACAGATTTTTATACTGTCGGATATAAATGTTGACATAATAAGATCGGATGGAAAAACGGTATGTGCCTTTATAGATTCATATTTTTCTAATGTAACAAAGGATTTCTTGGTATCATCAAACCAGGCATTTTTCAAATTTTCAAGACGCACGACTCTTACACCGCTATCTGTATAATCCGCTGTTTTAAGATTTGTTCCAAATGGACCATCGAATATTCTAATAGTTATTTTTTCTAACGGAATAAAAGTTTCAATTCCTTCAAACGCCTCTTTTAGAACGGCTTGGCGGTATATGGCAAGTTGGGCTTTTATTTTTTTCAGCGTTTCCACGCCTGCGTCCAACTGCGAAAATAGTTCCTCTATCTTGGCTACTATGCGTTCTTGTTCCGAAAGAGGGGGAACGGGAACAGGAATACGTTTCATATCGGCTTGCGTTAGTTTCAAGCGAGTAGTACCTGAAACAAACCCTTTGAAATTGAAACTGTTTAGATAATAGCACAAAAATTTATTGTTTGTTTTGGATTTCAAAACATGAGCATGGTTGTTCACCCATGACTTACCGCTGATTATATATGCCTTTTGTGAAAACGCATCCAAAAAAGGAGCGCCATCTTCTCCAAGCAAAACATATTCGCCATCAGTAATATAATCATCTATAAAACCAACCTGCCCAGTTGCACCATAATATGGATATAGCTCAGATTGCTCTTTTCCCAATATACGTTTTGCCCGTTCGTTCTTATTGATAGGTTTTCGTAAATTATCGCATATATCAACTGCTTCGGTAAACGGAACAAAAGACCACTTATTTTTCATCTTACGTCACTAACTCCAGATTCATTTCGTTGAGTATGCTCTCGTAATTCTCGCCGAATACTTCGTAGAATCTGCCTAGTCCGCCTTCCCGGTCAAATGGACTGAGGTCAAAATCCTCCGGTTCTATGCTGAGCGAAACAACGATATGGTTTCTGATTAAACGAAGCCACTTCATCTGCTCCTCGGTGAACTTTACCGGACCGGCGTTGCGCCGCATCGTCCACTGCATAAAGTTGTAATTTACCCGCTCCTCAAACGGGGCGAGATGGTCGGCGTACCCCAGCTCAAAACGGATTATGGAAATGAGGTCTGTAATCTGCGCCATCGCGCCGCGGTTTACCTTTGCCGGCTTTTTGATGTAATAACATTCCCACAGACGTTCAACGGTAACGTTTTGCGCAGTGAGTTTAGCGTACAGCTCTTTGAGCCGTTCAATCGCCATGGGTCTGTCTTTATACCGCTGATCGTAAACGATTCGCAGAGCGAGAATTTCGTCTTTGTTGGCTTCGATAAACTCCTGAAACGTTTTGATAACGCGGTCGGCGTTCGCCTGCTGGTCGGTATCGAACCCGGCGAAAAGAACCGTATCCAAATTGACGTTGTCGATAATCTGGGAGAGACTGCGGCGGACGTTTTCGATATAGTCCCGATTTTCCGGACGGCAGAACGGTTCAACGGCGCTGCGGAGGAGTTTTTCCTGCGCTGCGTCCAGACGGCGCTGTTCTTTTTCGGTTGGTTCGCGGTCGTCGGCGAGGACGACGCCCGATTTGCCGGAGAGAACGTCCTGATCAAACGCCTCCAAAAGCCGCTGAGCGATTTCGTCTGCCCCGCTGCCGACGCGGGTCTTAAATTCCGTCCGCTCTTTGGAAGTCATTTGAATATTGATTCGAACC
>JAZUMX010000209.1:0-2197 GCA_045603865.1 Thermoguttaceae bacterium | reverse complement strand
CCGCTTGGCCTCCGACTTCGTAACACAGCATCGCCGCGCCGTGCATGGCGGCAATCGCCCCGCCGATGGCGCTGGTGATGTGGTCGTACCCGGGAGCACAGTCCATTGTAACAGGTCCCAAAACGTAGAACGGCGCGCCGCAGCACCATTCCTGCTGCAGTTTCATGTTCATGACAATCTGGTCCATCGGAACGTGCCCTGGACCCTCGATCATGACTTGGCAGCCTCTGTCCCAGGCGCGTTTGCACAGGTCGGACAGCGTCGCCAGTTCCGCCAGCTGCGCCTGATCGGTTGCGTCCGCCAGACAGCCGGGGCGAAGTCCGTCGCCCATGCTCCATGCGACGTCGTACTGTTTCATGACGTCGCACAGGTCGTCAAACTTTTGGTAGAACGGGTTTTCCTCTTTATGAGCAACCATCCATTTGGCAACCAGCGACCCGCCGCGGCTGACAATTCCCAGCTTGCGCCGATCAGTCAATTCAATGTGACTTCTCAGCAATCCGCAGTGAATCGTGAAGTAGTCTACGCCCTGCTTCGCCTGCTGTTCGACCAGTTGGACGAAGTCGTCCGGCTTCATGTCTTCGATTTTTTCAATCATCTCAACCATCTGGTAGAGCGGAACCGTGCCGACGGGAACTGTCATTTCGTCTACAATGCGCTGACGAATCTGGTTGATGTTCTGCCCGGTGGACAAGTCCATGACGGTGTCCGCCCCATAGCGAACGGCGCAGCGGACTTTTTCCAGCTCGCAGTCTATGTCGGAAGAAATGGGCGAGTTGCCCAGATTGGCGTTGATCTTTGTTCGGGCGTTGGCTCCGATCGCCATCGGAACGAGTCCTTTTTCCAGGTGAACTTTGTTGGCTGGAATTATCAGCCGACCGGACGCGACCAGGTCCCGAACCTGTTCCGGGGTCATGTATTCGCTGGCGGCGACGGCTTCCATAGCCGGGGTTACGACGCCCTTGCGGGCTTGAGTCAACTGCGTCATTGTATTGTCTTTCTGTTTCAGAAATAGCGTTTAATATTAAGTGAAATGTTGTTTTCGTATTATCCCATATATATCAGAAAAGTCAAGGGGACGGACGCGCGCGATTTGACGGGATACAGCGGCGCAAAAAAAGCGTTCTGTCAAATAACAGAACGCTTTGTAAAGGTTAATCCGGGATTATTTAAATCCGTTGATTATTTGTTTTTTTCAGCCTGAGCAGCTCTTGCTTCACGAATGGCGTCTAATCTGTCCATTTTGCACAGCAGCGGGGCGGCAATGAAGATGGAGCTGAAAGTACCAATGATAACGCCGACAAGCATCGTGAACGCGAAGGCGTGAATTGCCTGACCGCCCCAAATGTACAAAACGACAATAACCAGCAAGGTGGTTAAAGAGGTCAAAATTGTACGGGCAAGCATGTCGTTGATAGCCTGGTTAACCATCGCGGGGGCGATTCGCGGCGACTTGCCTTTGACTTCACGAATTCGGTCGAAGACGACGATCGTGTCGTTAAGGGAGTAACCGATAATCGTCATAATACCTGCCAAAACGGTCAAGCCGATCTTGAACGGGTCAATGAGCAGGAATCCGAGGACGCCGCAAACGTACATGGAAATCGCTAATGCGCCAACGGAAATAATGACGTTATTGCACAGCGCAGCAGTGGCGGCGAAGCCATAGTAAACCTTTTGGAATCGGAACCAGAGGTAGATGACCATGACGATCAAACTGCCAAAAATAGCCATCAAACCGCGCGTTCTCAAGTTGCTGGCAATTTGCGGACCGATCATGTTGCGAGCCGGGAACACCGGTTCTGTCTGAGCGGTTGCTTTAACGCGTTCAAGAACTTTCTGAGCTTGATCCGGAGAGACGATAAACGAAACGTTCCAGCTGTTAAATCCGGTGGTTGAATTCTCTTCGTACAGCGGATTTTCAACCAAAATGACGCGTTGATCTTCATTGATGTTCTCAGCCGCCATTGCGTCTTCAACCATGGATTTAACGACGTCGTAAGAAACGGCTTCCTTGAATTCAAGAACCGCAAATGCGCCATTGGCAAATGAAACTTCGGAGCTTTCCAGATCTGCCGGTTTTTCTTCTTTATTGGGAGAAGCTTCTACTGACGGCTCGCTGGAATCATTAAACGCTGGGACTTCGGGAACTTCAGGAACTTCGGGAACTTCAGGAGCGGCTTCTTCAGCTTTGGGT
>JAZUMX010000208.1:0-1915 GCA_045603865.1 Thermoguttaceae bacterium | reverse complement strand
ATTAAATTTCAAGTTGCGAGTAGCGAGTTGCGAGAGGTTTAATTCAAAACGACGTCCCTGCCTTGCCGTCAAACCTTATACATCACTTAACCCTTTTACACAATTATGAAATATCGATTTGCTTTTGTAACGCTGTTGATTGCAATGGCGTTTTCCGCTTTCGGAACCGTTTTTGCGGACGAGACTCCCGCCGCCGACCAGGGCGTTAAGATTCGCGTTGCCTTGTACGACGGCGACGGCGTCGGACCGAGCGGCAAAAAGAACTTCCCGCTCGTTTTCGAATCCGCCCCGCGATTCGAATTGACTAAAATTGACGGCAAGCAGGTTCGCGACGGCATTTTAGACAACTTCGACATCTTCCTCATGCCCGGCGGAATGGCGGGCGAAGAAGCGGCGTCGCTCAAACCGGAGGGCGTCAAGAAGCTCAAGGAGTTCGTCAAGTCCGGAAAGTGTTACATCGGATTTTGCGCCGGCGCGTATTTCCCGATTGAGCAGCGGTTCATGGACAACGCACAGCTGAAAACCCGAAACTGGGAACGCGGCGGGGCTGACCTGAAAATCGAATCGACCGACCTGGGCGTCAAGATTTTCGGCGAGCAGTTCAAGGGAACCCAGATCTGCCGGTATCACAACGGCCCGGTTTTCAACGTCAATGTCAACCCGCTCCTGCCGCCGGTTCAGGTTTTAAGCTATTTCCGTTCGGAAACCGCCGACTGGGGCGCCGCGCCGGGAAATCAAATCAACTCGCCTGCGATCGTTATCACGACCTACGGCAAGGGAACGGTTATCATCCTCAGCCCGCACCCGGAAACGAAGCCGGAACTCCACGGAATTGTGCTGGGGTGTCTCTACCATCTGGCGGACAACATCCTCTACGGTCAGCCGGAACAGAGCGTAATTCGGACGGGTCAAACGCCGTCGGAAGAGAACCTCGCTGTTCGACAAAAGATTCTGGACTATATGCGCTCCATGGCAGAACTGGAATGGACGCCGGCAGAAGACATGGAATGGTGGGCGGATAAAAACCGCGTTCTGTATAAAAAGGGAGAGACGTACCATGGAATCCCGTACTCGCGCGAATGGCAATGGTCGAATCTGGAAGATTTCAAAACCTACTTGCAGGAACAGGACGGCAAGATGGTCTATGTCGGCCCGACGGAGTACTATCAGTACAAAGCCAACGCCTGCGCGTGCGCCTGCTCGTTCTCGTGGCGATCCGTTTGCCCGGACATGCCGGTTTTGAAAACGATTAACCTGGAACCCGGCAAGGTCTATATTTCATCACGCGTCGACGGCAAAACCCGCCAGGCGTTCCTGAAAGTCGGCGAGTACAAGATGACGAAGTACGACGACTCCAAAGCCGTCGTAAAGGACAACGGCAAAGAAGCCATGTTTGCCTGTTACGCTCAGCTTCTGCCCGGCGACGGATTGGTTAAACGCCCAATCGGGCACGCCATGATGGTCATGCGCGTCGACGCCGAAAATCAGACGGTTTATATCATCGACCAGTACGGCGTCGAGAGGGGCAAAACGGAACTGGTCAACGAGAACCAGTCCTGGCATATTGAGCAGCCGTACACGTACGAAGAACTGTTCGAACAGGGATATTTGCCCATCAGTCCGTATTTTCTGAACGATTAAAAGGAACAGCGCTTTTGACAAGATGTACAAAGGAATGAAGATAAGCATCGCCGCAGCGATGTTACTCAAAAAGACTTTGCGTCAAACAGGAGAAAGTAACCATGAACATTTCAACGTTAATTAACAGAATCGTCTTTGCCTCGCTGACGGCAGTATTTGTTACAGTCTCAGCATCCTGCTCAACTATTTATGGAGATCAAACAATGAATGACACCGTGTATCAATTCAGCGTTAAAGCCCGCACCGGCGAGAATGTTTCGCTCGAGACGTACAA
>JAZUMX010000207.1:0-1590 GCA_045603865.1 Thermoguttaceae bacterium | reverse complement strand
GCGCCAATACTATCAATTCCAACGCCTCTAACGCCACGCTCAATACCGGTTCCGGTGACGACTTCCTGTACCTCGGCGCCAACGCTGCTTCCGTTATCGCTTCCCTCGGCTACGGCGCTAATACCCTCAATTCCAATGCCGCTGATATCACTGTCACTTCCGGCGCTGGTAATGACTTCTTCCAGTCCACCGGTGCCCGCGCTTCCCTCAATGTCAGCTCCGGCGATAACACCATTCGCAGTTACGGCGGCAGCTCCTCCGTCCGCTCCGGCTCCGGTAACGACATCATTACTTTCAATTCTTCCGGCAACAACGCCACGATTTGACAGCTCCGGCGACGGCAACTATAATCCTAACGAGGTGATTATTATGGACGTGAAAGTACAGTTACAAACCCGGAATGTAACCAGCGGTGACCTCGTAGTCCGCACTTATAACTACGTTAACCGCGATTATGTTGGCCAGTTGCCGGTCGGCTCGGCTCCGGCTCCGACACCGGATTTGTTATTACCAAGCGCTTATACTTCCTTCTGGGCATGGGTTGAGGCTGTTGGCCGTGGATTAACTTCCCTTTCCGCCAACACCTACGTCGACAGCGGCGTTGTGGCCAGCTGGTCGGTAAATGAAGAGGAGGCTGGCTGATATGGCTGACAAAGTGGCTATAACGACTGAACTTAACATCGTACTTTCCAACGCCAGCGGCACGGCAACACGCGTTTTAAAAATTTCTGTCCCGAAGGAAGCTAGCCAGCTTACCTTTGCTCAAATTCGAGCAGCGCTGGCACCGGCTTTTATCATTGACGACACCAACGGCGACTTTTACTTCTTTTACGACGACGGCAACCAAGGCGGCTATGAAGAGCCGATGGATCACGTTGAATACGCCGAATGGGTTAACACCGTCAAAACCACGCGGCGCTACGACCAGGGCTCTTGACGGCGCGGATCAAATTGAAGTCAACATTAACGGCGAAACCTACAAGGCCGAGGAAGAAACCGTTCCGCCAGAACCTACCGAGACCGGCGTTATCAGCCTGACCAGTGGCGACGACTACTACGCAAACGAAACCGATGACGTTACAATCCACGCGCTGGCCGGTAATGACACTGTGGAAAATTCCGGCAACCGCGTCGTGATTCTCGGCGAGGAAGGCGCTGACGAAATTTACAGCTACGGCAACAACGCCACGATTTCCGGCGGCAGGGGTAACGATACAATTTACAGCGAAGGCACCGGCGTTCTCATTGAATACGCAAGCGGCGACGGCTCGGACATTGTTTACGGCATAACCGCGAATGACACAATCACGATTAGCAGCAGTTTCACCTACGGCACGGACGGCGATAACGCGATTATCCGGATTGGCAGCAGCGCTATCACGCTCGACGGCGCGGCTCAAATATAAGTCTCCTATCATTTTTGACACCGTTACAATAACAGCATATACTTTATTCAGCAACAGTGCTATTTCTTTGTAACGGTAGGAATGGCGCTGTTTTATATTTCACCAAGAAAGGGGTTCTAACCATGTCAGTCATGATTACCGATTTGCACTTGCTGGCTAAGCTTCAGCGCGAAGTAGCCACTCA
>JAZUMX010000206.1:0-3761 GCA_045603865.1 Thermoguttaceae bacterium | reverse complement strand
CATCGCGCTTCCGCCGCCAACGCCAACGACGACGTCCGCGCCGAAACTCTTCGCCAGTTCAACGCCCTGAGCGACCATGGCAATGTCCGGGTTGGGCATTACCTCGCAAAAGCGCTGTTCTTCCACGCCGGCGGCTTTGAGCAGTTCCGACAGCTTATCCAGCGTCGCAGCGCAGCCTTTATCGGAATAGGAAACGACCAGCGCCTTTTTCCCGTACTGGGCAATCTTTTGCCCGGCTTGAGAAAAAACGCCAATGCCAAACAGAGCCGTTACGGGATTGCTGTATTCAAACGAATTCATTTAAATATCTCCTATTATGCGTTACGGAACTAAAAGCGTTCCAGGTTAAAATTTCAATCAATCTCAACCGATATCCAGCCTCATTTCCTCAGCAAAAAACATTTTCAGAACGTGCTTGTCAAAGTCTGTAATGACTTCTGTATTGGGTCTGGACGGCGCTTGAATTCTCTGGTCGAAAACGGTCATGCCTGTTGTCAATTCGCCAGCAGTTTCGACGTCAACAAACAACTTTTGTCTGACAAACAAATCCGGATGCAAAATTGAAATAAGCGCAACGGAGCTGTTGACAAAGATTTTCTCTCGTCCCAGCCACCGACGATAATTCCGAAACAGAGCAAACAGCAATTTTTTAAGTCTTGAACCGGACTCCGTAGCAACGATCTGATTAATAACATCCAAACCAACGGAAAAACGGGATGCGACGTCAATCGGAACCAGCGTTTTTGTCAATTTGGACTGAAAGACTTCCTGCGCCGCTCGAGGATCGCAATACATATTGAATTCAGCGCATGGCGTAATGTTGCCTTGAGCGGACAAAGAGCCGCCGCAAACGACCAGATGCCCAATCAATGACGCAATTTCAGGATCAAGCGCAAGCGCGCGAGCCACGTTCGTCAGCGGTCCCAAAGTGAGAATTGTTACCTCATTGGGATAAGATTTTACAACGTCGACAATAATCTTAGCGGCGCTTGGACGCTGAAGCAACTCTACGACTGGAATGTCAACGTCGCCTAATCCGTCTTTGCCGTTTAGCAAAGAACCGTCAACAGACAAACCGCCCAGCGGTTCTTCTCCAACGCCCAAACGAGGTCGAGGGCTTGGATCAATCAAATTCAGAACTGTATACAGATTTTGTCCGGCGCGAGCGGCGTCGACGTTTCCACCGGAAGAGGTTACCGCCAAAACTTCCAAATTGGGATTTCGCAAAGCCGCCCAAAGAGCCAGCGTTTGCTCAATTCCTGGCGACAAATCAATTAATAGTTTACGTATCATAAGACTAATTTAAAGTATTAAAAGCTTATACTCCAAGCGCTTTTTTAATAATATATCCGATTCAATAACAGAAATCAAGGTTTTTTTAAAAATTTTTTAAAATTTTGGAAAAAAAACGTCTCCTGCTCTGTCCAAAAGAAAGATGATTGTGTATAATATGCTATGGGCAAAAAGAGTTTGTGAATATAGATTCATCTGTTAATAAAAACAGATTATTTTGTATATTCTGGCAATCATATACAAACTCCTACTACAAACTTTTTATACAGTTACGACAATGTCAAAAAATCGATTTGAAATCCGCAGCGGCTATACGCTTATCGAAATTCTGCTGGCAGTAACGCTTGGTCTTGTTTTAATGCTTGGCGTTGTACAGATGTTTGCCATGGTCGCTAACTATGTAACCAGTTCACAGTCGCTGATGGAACTGGATCAAAAGGTCCGTTCCGCTCAAATTTTTCTCCAGAACGATCTGTCTCGATACACCGCCAAAATGACGGTTCCAGCAGATCTCAATTCAGGAGCGGGGTATTTCAGAATTGACGAAAACAGTTCGGCAACAGTTTCTACCAGTCAGGACACTCGTTTATCAGATTTCTACAGTCCTCTTACAGGCATTCTCGGCGATAACGACGACGTTTTAACGTTTACCATTCACGACCTGGATTCGCCGTTTATTGGACGAAATGGAACTAATGTAGTCTATTCTCCAGACGCGGAAGTCAAATGGTTTGTTTATAAAAATGCCAATAACGTCTTTGGGCTTTACCGCTCTATTAATGTGCTTGATCCAACGGGAGCGCCCGCTACTGCCCTTACTGGCAACATCAAGCACGCTTCCTTGTCCGATTTAGCATTTACTCCCGGCGCTGGCGGAAGCGGTCGAGGTCGAGGAGGAGCCGCCAATGAAACCAATTATCGCGTTGGCACTGAGGCTACGAATATAACCAATGCAGAACTCATTTTAGACAACATCATTATTTTCGACGTCAAAGTTTGGGATCCTGAAAAGAAAGAATACGTTGACTTAGGCAAAGGAACCACCTTTAGCTCCGCGCGAGGGAGTACGTTCGATACCGGAAGCCAGTTTAAGGTCAGTGCAAACACTTTTACAACAGTTTCCGAAACAGGGGCAGACACCAATAAAGTCGTCAACGCTCCCAATCCATCCAACTTTAGTCTTCCGAACTCAAAAATGGCGGGAATCAGCCTGCAGGGAATTCAGATTCACGTTCGAACTTTCGATCCCACTTCCGGAATCATCCGAGACTTTACCGTCGAGCAGGAGTTTGTAACGCACTAAAGAACGATGTCGAAAAAGCCGTTTCGTCTTGAATCCGTTCTGAAATTGCGTCAGATGGAGCTGGATAACTGCCGGTTGGAATTGGCTAACCGGCAGCGGCGTTTAGACGAAGTTCAAGCTCAGCTTAACGACAAAGAATCTGAACTGAATGTTCAAAACGGGATTTTATCTGACCTGTATTCTGGCGGATCGTTTTCTCCAGACGAGTTGATAAATCAGCAGCGCTTCTGCGACCAGATTCTTAGAACTATTAAAGCGCTAAAAGAAACCATTGTACAATTATCAAACGACGTCGCCGCCCAGCAGGACGTCGTTACAGAAGCCTATAAAGAAGTAAAAAAGCTGGAAAAGCTAAAAGAAAAAGAAAGTTAGAAGCTGTTAGCTTCTAGCTGCTAGCCATTAGCTGGAACCTCAAAAGCTAATAGCTAGAGGCTAGTAGCTAGCAGCTTTTCATCGCAACTAATATGTCCTACCTGTTTACCTGCTGTCAGATCGGAGCGGAGAAGTTCCTCAAGCATGAGCTTTCAGAACTGGCTCCGCAAGCGCATTTCGCCTTTTCCCGACCGGGATTTGTAACGTTTAAATTCCCGGAAGAACGACCAGCCCCCGAGGAGGGCGTTCCGAAAAGCATCTTCGCCCGGGCGTCTGGCGTGTCGCTGGAACGTCTGACAGGCGACGAAACAGAAAGGGTCGCAAAAATTGTCAAAGAGCTGGAAGACGGGGACTATCAGGCGTTTCACGTCTGGTCGCGAGACGAAAAGCCCTCTGGCAAAAGCGGGTACGAAGTCGGACCGACGGAAGAAGACGACCGCGTTGCCAACCTCGTCCGCTCTGCCCTGCCCTCGTCTGTCAGAAATCGTTTACTGATTAACGAGCCAGTCATTAAAGGCGACCGCGTTCTGGATTGCACGATAGTCGACCCGGACGTCTGGATGACGGGCTTTCATCGGGCGACGTTTACCGCGACGTGCTATCCCGGGGGAATGATTAACCTCGTCATGCCGCCGGAGGTCGTCTCGAGAGCGTGGTATAAAATGGAAGAGGCGTTGATTTGGAGCGGCTTGCCGTTGGAACCGGGCGCGAGAGTTGCAGAGTTGGGTTCGTCTCCCGGCGGCGCGACGCAGGCGCTGCTGTCGCGGGGCTGTCAGGTCTTGGGCGTCGACCC
>JAZUMX010000205.1:0-3669 GCA_045603865.1 Thermoguttaceae bacterium | reverse complement strand
GGGAATCTGGAACTGGTTCAATGGCTGGCAAAACAGGGATTGGACGTAAAAGATAAAAACAAAAATGGAGAAACGGCTTTGCATTTTGCCGCCAAATGTGGATATCTGGAACTGGTCAAATGGCTGATTGAACAGGGCTTGGACGTCAATGCAAAAGACGCTCATGGGAAGACGTCTTTGCTTTACGCCGCTATAAAGGGGGATTTAGAACTGGTCAAATGGCTGGTCGAACACGGCGCCGATGTCAATGCAAAGACCAATATTGGATTGTCTGTTCTGTTCTATGTGGAAGTCGACGGCGTTGAAAGCAAGAAAATAATTCAATATCTCAAAGAGCGCGGCGCAAAGGAATTAGAGCAATAGGGGCGGTTAGTTGCTTTGGCAGACAGGGGGATCCGGAGTTTTTGGAAGATTTCACCGAAGGCGACCAAGGGGAACAATTTTTAGCAGGCGCGCGGCAGCGCGGATCGGGAGCGGCGACACGCCGCCGGCGCCGTCATCAAACAGGACTCAGAGGGCGGAGTCCATCCGGGGAAGGTTTTCGGCTTACGTCGTTTTGTTTTGCAACGTTCGCTTCGCTCACACCCACGGGTTTACACCCGTGGCTCGCCTAAGCGTAACTACGTTCGCTCCGCGAACTCCGTTACCGCCTTCCATTACTTTGCGTTCTTTGCGGCTTAAAAATTCTTCGGCGGACTTCGTCCGCGACCCGAAAAGGGGGTTGGCTGCGAATGTGGGAAACAGCGGGATATTGGACAAGGGGGGGGGAAGCCGCCGCACTCCCAGGCGCCAGCGCCCCCCTGGGATCAACGCTTGCGTAATTGCTAATTGCTAATTGCTCATTGCTAATTCGTCTCTTTCTCTCTTGACAGCCGCGCCAAAATACGCTACTCTTAGGAGCTTTATTATAACCCGAAATCCTGTAAAGAGGGGATAAAATATGCTTAGAATTACCCAATTCCTGCTTGTTGCCGCCTTAATTGCCGCTGCGTTCTCGGCTTACGCCGTCGATTACAGTTGGGACTATAACCCCGACGGAACGCTGGGCGACGTTACCTACGACAACATCACGAATTTCCTGTATCAGACGACCGAAAACAGCCTGAAAATCACCGTGATGAGCAACTGTGAAGCGACTTTCGGCAGTAAAGGTCGAAACTTCACTATATATAAAACGTCCGCATCCGGCGCGATTGTTCAGCGGGCGGAGTTAGGAGAAATATCTCTGCAGGCGACTGGTACAAACGCTCAGCTTCAGTTTGGCGGAAACGGCGTTGTCTATCTGGACGCTGGACTCAACGGCGGGTCAGGCGCGGACGACGAGTGGACTTTTCTGTCCGGTAAAACCATGACAACCGGCGCTGACTTGTTCTTTCAGTCCGGCGGAAACGGAACTGCCGGCGTTGCGGGCAAAGACGCTCTCAACGGCGGAACGGGCGGCGCGGGCGGAAAGTCAAAGTTCACCTTTAATAAAGGGTCTGCAACGTTTAACGGTGTAACGTATTTCGGCGGCCGCGGCGGAACAGGCGGAGAAGGTTCTGTCTCGTCGGATAAATACTACGCCACAAAAGGCGGCGCTGGCGGAGAAGGCGGAATTGCCGCCTGGACGATAACAGACGGAGAGGTTGCGTTCAATAACGTTACCTACTTTGGCGGCGAGGGCGGACAAGGCGGAAACGCCGGACTCAACACTGCCAACAACGTCTACGCGGAACACGGTTCTGGAGGTCTGGGCGGAAACGGCGGAATCGACGTCTCCGGCGGTACGTTCACCTTTAACGACACCGCTTTTTTAGGCGGTACGGGCGGCTTTTCCGAGTACGCGACCGGCGGAATGGGCGGCGACGCCGTTATCTATCTTTCCGGCGGCGAACTGTCGTTTAATCAGGCGTCCTATTTGGGCGGCGCGGGCGGAGAGTCCGTCAGCGGAACCGGCGGCATGGGCGGTTTAGGATACATTTCCGCCTCAGGCGGGACGCTTAACGTTGCGGCGGGAACGCAAATCGGCGGCACGGGCGGCGCGACAATCGGTACAGGCGCAGCTGCCGGCGCCGGCGGAGAAACGGCGGGTTATCTTACCGGCGCAACTGTTACATTGTCTGGAACGTATTCCGATCAAATCGTCATCGGCGGACAAGGCGGAATGTCTCGATACGCCGCCAATGGCGCAGGCGGAAAAGGCTCGCTGCTCATTTCCGGCGGAGAAGTCAACGCCAATTACGTTACCGTCGGCGGTTTCGGTGCTGTTGCTGGCGAATACAACCAGTCTGGAGCGGGAGACGGCGGCGCGGCTGTCGTTCGATTTAACGGCGGAACTGCGTCGCTGACCAACGTTCAGTTCGGTGGAACCGGCGGCGATTCTATCACAAACAAAGCGTCTGCGGGAGCGGGCGGGAAAGCGACTGTTACATTCGACAACGGCTCTAACGTCTTGACCAACGTTCACTTTGGCGGTCGCGCCGGAACATTGTACAGCGATTCGCTCACGACCAAAACCGGCGCCGCGGGCGGAGAAGCGGTTATCAAATATCAAAACGGGAGCAACCGGTTTGAAAACGCTGTCTTCGGCGGCGACGGGGGAAATATCGTCATTTCAGAAACCGGGGCTGCGGCAGCTCAAAGTTTGACCGGCGGCGCAGGCGGAAAGGCGACTTTTACCATTTCCAACGGCAGCGCGGTTTTTGACACCGTCGCTGTCTTTGGCGGGTTTGGAGGTTCTGTTACAGACGATTACGGCAACGCGGTTTCAAACGGAAAAGGCGGCGCAGGCGGCGACGCAGTTGTGAATATCAACGGCGGCATTACGACCTTTGCCGGTCCTGTTATGGTCGGCGGCGCGGGCGGATACGGCGCGACTGAAGGCTCCGGCGGTTCCGGCGCTATCAGCATCACAGACGGCATGCTTCGTCTGGACGCGCCCGTTCTGGTCGGCGGTCTGATGCTGTCCGATCTGGAAACGCTGGCGATTGACGCGTCCTCTCGAACGTTCGACTACAAAACCAATTCCGGGCGCGGTACTGTTACAATGACCAGCGGCAATCTCGTCATTTCTCAAAACGCCTTGCTGACCAGCGCCAACGTCAACAGCGCGTTTAAAGCAACGGGCGGGTCGATTCTGTTCAATATTGACCCCAACGGCGGAGAGAATCAGAGCCTGGGCGCGATTGTCATGCCGTCTATCGTGATAACGTCAACGGCGCAGCTGGGCGTTACAATGGACGAATGGCAGGAAGGGAAATACACGTTCGATACATCCAGCCCCGTTCTGGTTTCCGAAACGTCCAACTCGATGAAAGTCGATTCCGATTCCTTCGACAGTCTGTTCTATACGCTCGAAACGTATCAGGGCGTTGGCGCGGACGCCAACAAATGGTACTTGAAGTCCGTTATCGTAAAGAACATGGACTCCGTCTGGGCAGACGCCGGCGAAACGGTGCATACGCTCAACGACGCGGTTTTGGGAGAAGTTGCCCGCCGCGACGTCAACAATATTTTCTTCCAGGCGCAGAATTACGACCAGCTTAACTCGGCAGCCGACCAGTTAGCCGGCGCCGCCTACGCAGACGCGATTACCGCTCCGCTGCTGCGGGTAACCAGCATCAACCAGATCGTCATGGCGCAGGTCATGCAGGTCAACGGGATTTTCCACGCGGGATACGTCTACGACGA
>JAZUMX010000204.1:0-9562 GCA_045603865.1 Thermoguttaceae bacterium | reverse complement strand
AATTAGTATTTAATATCAGTTCAAGAACGAGCATTACTACTCCCATAGTTTGTTTCGTTCCGTGGGTTAAAACCCACGGCTATTGATATTGAAGCGCTAAAGCGGTTCTAAATGATGCGCTTCGCGCCTATTCCATAATTTACTTCCTCTAATACCTAAAGGAGAATTACCATGGCTGACAACCAAGGTCTTCCGATGACCCCTAAATGGGATCCGGAGAAATTACAGCAAGATGTACAACAATTGGAAGAGCTGCAGAGCAAACCGTTGATTCCCAAAACGATGGGATATATTAAACGGTGCGGACCTGGCTTGCTTCAATCCGCCATGACGTTGGGCGCGGGGTCCGCTGCCGCCAGCGTTGCCGCCGGAGCCGCGTTTGGATACAAACTGCTTTGGGTTCAGCCGTTGGCGATGTTCTTTGGCGTCTGCATGTTGGCGGCGCTTTCCAACGTCGTTTTGACGACTCAGGAACGCCCCTATAAAGCGTTCGGACGCGAAACGAGTAAAATCCTCGTCTTTCTCTGGGCGCTGGGCACGATCATGGCGTCGATTATCTGGCATTTCCCCCAGTACGCTCTTTGCTCCGGAGCGATTCGAGATCTCTATGAGTTTTCAACCAACACGCAGCTTGCTCCTGTCTTGTATGAAAATGGCAAGGCCGTTCTCGACAGCGCCGGTAAGGAAGTTCATAACTACACGCCTTTGTGGTACATTGTCGGCTTGGCAACGGGTATTACAGTGTTGTTCATTAACATCTTTACCGTGTGGAGTTACGGTTCTTCCGCCAAAGGCGTTAAACTGTACGAACGATTCCTGCAATGTACAATCGCGCTGGTAATTATTTCCTTTGGAATTGTTGTTTGCTGTAACTTTACCAAGCTCAACTGGCTGGAAGTATTCCGCGGATTTACAGGATATTACGCCAAAGACGTATTATGTCCAAACGGTTCTTTTAACGCCCACAGTTTGACGATGGTTTTGGGTATGCTCGGCGCAGCGGTTGGAATCAACATGACGTTCCTGTACCCGTATTCTCAGCTTGCCAAAGGCTGGGGACCGGCTCACAAAACGCTGGCTAAATGGGACTTGGGAATGACGATGTTCCTTCCCTTTACGCTGGTAACGTCTTTGATTATTTTAGCCATGACCGTTGGCGGCGTTACTGTTGAACCGGACAAAGTTTCAACCATGCAGCCGCTGACGGCGTCAAAAGCCCTGGTTGACATTCTCGGTCCAACCGGTCGCGTTATTTTTGACCTCGGTTTGTTCGGCATGACCTGCGGCGCCGTTTCGACTCACATGGTTGTTTGCGGGTTCACGATTTGCGAAATGTTTGGGTTGGAATACACCAAATGGCGATTCCGATTGTTCGCTCTGGTTCCGGCTGTCGGCATGTTCGGCGTTTTGGTCAACCTGCCGTTCTGGCTGCCGATTATGGCGTCTGCCGTCTGCCTCACCATGCTCCCGATTGCTTATCTGCTGTTCGTTATCATGAACAACAAACGCAGCTACATTGGCGACGCCGTTGGCAAGGGCTGGAAACGCTGGGTCTTTAACGCTATCCTGATTATCGCCCTTGGATTTACCGTAATTGCTTCATGCATCAAGATTAACAACGACGTTATCAAGAAGATTAAGGCTAAACTTGACAAACCTGCGGCAGCGGCGACCGACGCTGCTTCTGAACAAGCCGCTCCGGCAGCTGAAGAACCTGCTGCAACGGAAGAGACTCCGGCTGTTGAAGCGACTCCGATCGATGATGTTGGTCCGATTGAAGAAGCGGCTCCGATTGAAGAACCTGATCCGGAAGCAGTTCCTGAAGAACAATCTCCCGTTGAATAAAACTCCTGCTGAAGACGCCAACTAAATTCAAGCGTTTTCAGTAAACAAGTAATCAAGAGGAGCGAGCCTGGGCGTTCGCTCCTCTGCTTTTATAAATTGCAGGTCATATCAGGTTCAAACCGAATTTTCTCTCTTCCTCATAACCGTAATATTTTAACAGAAATATCCCGGATTCTTTTAAAAAATACTCAAAGTTTTTCCAATCGTTAAAAAAAGCTGACCTATAGTTATCTTGTCAAGAGCGATAGAATAAATCACTAAAATGGATTATTCCAGCTCGATTTTAATACTCAAACCGACAGAACTAAAGGGATTCAAAGCTATGTCGTTTTTTTATATTCGCCCATATTTTTCGGTTGCTTCTGGCAATAACAATTGTCCGATTTCCATCTATAGCCGATTTCTCATCGCGCTGTTTGTGTTGGGAATTGGTTTGACGGCGTCTGTGTTAATCAAGGAATTTTCGCAAAATTATGCTGTCCCATCGCCATTGAGCTTTGACGAAGCAGCCGCTCCTGTCAAAGGAACGCTGGAATCGTTTCAGCGCGACTTTACGCTCAATTCGTCAACATTTGGTCGTTATCCCTCCCGAAACAACGGTCTGAATTCAGGACCTGTGCGTATTTCTGTTAACAGACTGCCGATGGAAAAGCCAGATGCGATGGATAAAGATTATCCAGGCGCCTCGACGTTGTCAGACAACAATCCAGAACCGCCGACGTTGTCAGGCGACGACGTGAAACCCTCGTTACCCGTCAATCCAGACAACATTTCTGAAGAAGAGTTTCTCCAACTTGGTTACAGAAGGCATATTACCGTCAATGGAGACTGCTTAAAAAAACTGGCAGAGCAATACCTTCATGACGCCAACAGATGGGAAGAGATTTACAAACTCAACAAAGATTCCCTTGCCAACCAAAACGTTGTTCCAATTGGAATCGTTTTGATTATTCCAGCTAAATGAGTTATCAGCTTCTGGCTAATAATTCTTAGCCAGAAGCTTGCTATTCCTATGAATACACTCGTCCTTGCTCTTGACGGATTTCACGCTGGTTTTACCGGGTTCGGCGGCTGTACGTGGATAGAAACGCCGGAACTGGACGCTCTGGCGGCTCAAGGCGTTGTTTTTGACCGTTTCTTTACCGACCGCTTGAAACTCTCGGCAATCTATGATATAATCTGGGGTGGGAAAGATCAGACGTTTGCTCAGCGAATTGAGCAGATGGGATTCAAGACCGCGCTGTTTTCCGATACGGAGGACGTGTTGGAACATCGCGCGTCCAACGGATTCCAGATAATCGAATCGTCGCTGGGCGAAGAAGCAAGCCCGGAGTTGGCTCAAGAGCTGGAACAGACTCGGCTTTTTGAAACGTTTGCATCGCTGGCGGATTTGATTCAGGAGTTGTCGAAGTCGGATAAGCCGTTTTTCTGCTGGGCGCATATCGGGTCGATGGGGCGTCTTTGGGACGCGCCCGATTCGTACCGCAGTCAGTACGCAGCTGAGGGAGACTTGCCGCCGCTGGACAGCTCTGTCGTTCCAGACGCGCTGCCGGTCAGTCCTGAATCGAACGCCGGTAACGCTGAAGAACCGACTGTTACAATTCCGATATTGCAGTCTGCGGCGCAGAGCGATTCAGATGAGCAAACGTCTTTTCCTGACGACGTCAAACTGCAATTGGCGCAGACGTACGCCGGGCAGGTGAACGTTTTAGACGACTGTCTTTCCCTGTTGACAACCGACCTGAAACAGACTGGTTTATGGGATAAAACGGCGTTGGCGCTGTTCTCGACCCGAGGAATTGGTCTGGGAGAACACGGCGAAGTCGGAATGAACTATCCGACGTTTCATACGGAGTTCGCCCGACTGACGGGATTGATTCGCGCTCCGCAGCCGCTGTTCGGACCGAGAAGAACGCAAGCGCTCATCACGCCGGCAGACTGGTCATCTTTGCTGGAATCGCTGACGACGAATCCGGAATCGTTCGCCTTTCCAACCGGGCGTTCCCGGCTGCTGTCAAAGGAAGACGACCGCCGCGTCGTTCAAACCAGCGCGTGGCGGTATCTGTACGACGTCGACGCTCCCCATGTCGGTCAGTTGTACGTCATGCCGGACGATCGCTGGGAAGTCAACAATACGTCCAGCATTTGCGAAAACGTCATCGAAGAAATCCTTTCCGTAACGGAACAGTCCGAACTGTCGGAGCTTCTGACGAACGTATATCATTGACCCTCAAAAAAGCGTCAAGTTCCTGAACATGCCTTCACATTTATCGCTGCCGATTGAAACCGTTCGCCCGATGGATCAAACTACTTTGGAACAGCTTCATAGGCTTGGGCTGGCGAAAGTTCAGGACATTCTATTCAATTTTCCCCGCGATTACGAAGACTTTACCAATCAGACGACAATCGACAAGCTGGTTGAGGATTCCATGCAAACGGTTGTCGGGACGCTGTCGATGATGTCCCGTAAAACGATTCGCGGCGGCAAGACTCTTGTTACCGGGTACGTTCAGGACGCCAGCGGCTATTTTCTGGAACTGGTCTGGTTTAATCAGCCGTATCGATTGAACCAATATCAGGACGGCTCTCGCGTTTGCGTCTCCGGCAAGCCGAAATGCAAGGGCGGAAAATGGTCGATGGCTCAGCCTGTCGTTTCCGTTCTGGACGAAGATCAGGAGGAATCGCCGCGGGGAATTCTGCCGATGTATTCTTTGACGGCGGGGCTGACGCAATGGCGGCTTCGCAAAATCCAGACGTACATCGTCAATAATTTTACAGACGAACTGGAAGAAATTTTCAGCGACGACTATCTGGCTCGATGGAATGTTCTGCCGCTGCACGACGCGGTTCAAAAGATTCATTTCCCGGAATCCATGAAGGACGTCGACCGGGCGCGGCGTCGGTTTATTTTTCAGGAATTTCTATTGTTACAATTGGCGTTGGGCGTGAAACGTCGTCAAACGAAATGGATAACCAACGCCCCTGCCATGTCGACTGACCCGGCGATTGATTCTCGAATCCGGCGTTTGTTTCCGTACGATTTCACTCCGGGGCAGAACGAGGCTATCAAACAAATCCGAGACGATATGACGTCCACGCATCCGATGAACCGTCTGCTGCAGGGGGACGTTGGGTGCGGAAAAACAACGGCGGCAGTTTACGCCATGCTTCTGGCGACCGCGTCCGGATACCAGTCCGTTTTGATGGCTCCCACGGAAGTCCTCGCCCGACAGCATTATCGAACTTTCTCCCGGCTTTTGGTCGACGCCAAAGTTCAACCGGAACTGCTTATCGGGGCGATGAAAGCGTCGGAAAAGCGCGACGCTCTGGAGAGAATCGCCAGCGGGAAATCCAGCGTCATTATCGGCACACAGGCGTTGATTCAGGACGGCGTCGCGTTCCATTCGCTGGGGCTTGTTATTATCGACGAACAGCATAAATTCGGGGTCAATCAGCGCGCCCGGCTTCGCGACGGCGGGGCGAGTCCGCATTATCTGGTCATGACGGCAACGCCCATTCCCCGAACTGTAACAATGTCGCTGTTTGGCGATCTGGACGTTACAACAATCAAAGACCTGCCGCCGGGACGTCAAAAAATCAACACGTATCTCATTGGAGAGGACAAACGCGCCCGCTGGTACGAGTTCATGGCGCAGAAGATCGACCAGGGGCGTCAGGCGTATATCGTTGTTCCGTATATAGAAGCCTCTGAGGACGATGGCGACGCTCCGTATTCCCAGCAAAGCGACTCCCCGGAAATCGCCGACATTATGACCATGTATCAAAAGCTGACAAACAGCTCTTTGGGGCGATTCCGCATTGGCGTCGTTCACGGTCGCATGACGACCGAGCAGAAAGAGGCAGCGATGCTCAATTTCCGTACCGGAGAAACACAGATTCTGCTGTGTACGTTGGTAATTGAAGTCGGCGTCGACGTTCCCAACGCGACGTTGATGACAATCGAAAGCGCCCAGCAGTTTGGACTGTCACAACTTCATCAGCTTCGAGGACGAATCAGCCGCGGCAAACATCCGGGATTCTGTACGATTTTTTCTGACGTGGACGACCCGGCGACGATTGAACGTCTGCAGTCGTTTACCGCAACGACCGATGGCTTTGAACTGGCGGAAATCGACTTCCGGCTTCGCGGTCCGGGGAATCTCTTTGGCTCTCAGCAGCACGGTTTGCCGCCGTTTTATATGGCGGATCTCCATCGGGACAGAGACGTCTTAAATGAAACCCGCATCGCCGCTGAGGATTTGCTCAAAGAAGACGAAGGGCTTTCCTCTGAAAAGAACCGCCCGTTACGCAACCGGATGCTGATTCGGTACGGGAAAGCTCTGGATATTTCTGACGTTGGGTAGGTCTCAGTTGTTCTTCATTTCGTCTCTCATCTGCTGTTCCGTCATGCGAATGGAGCGTTCAAACGTCCAGTATTGCCAGAAGTAGTCTATAACTCCCAAGACCAGCAGCGCAACTGCCAACCGCCAGAGCAGACCCCAAATCAGAGCGTTCATTTTCTCTGCGCCTGCGAGGATTGGAGTTTGAGCCAAAGAGACAATGGCTACAATTTGATCTCGACAGAAAAGATAAAGCAAAGCCGCAATCACGCCTGTTTTGACAACAGACAGAGCCGTTCGCCAAAAATTTCTCACGCTGAAAATCTTTCTGAATCCTTCAATTGGATTGACGTTATTGCCGCTGACAATTTCACGATCCGGAGCAAAGAGAAACCGCCGCTGAGCAAAGTGCATTCCCAGCGCGCCGACAATCGTTAACGCCCAGAACGGAAGCGTCAGAAAAAACCAGCGACCTAAAATCGCCCAGCAGCCCAGGCGCAGCGAATGGGCGTCCGGGACTTGTAAATCAGACGGCTGAAACGTAAACGAAGAAACCAGCTGCTCTTTCAACGCGTTGTAAACCCCGGTTCCCGCAGCGGTCAAAGCAATGAGCGCAAAAAGAAAAACCGCTGCGCTGACCAGATCGGCGCTGTAGGCAAACTGACCCCGTCGCTGGGCTTCCAGCCGCTGCTTTGGCGTCGGTTCGTATTTGCGTTCTTCTGACATGCACAAAAAACGTTCTGCGCAGGTTGAGAGGATGCGCAGAACGGATTAAAAAGAAAAAACGGCGTTTCAGTTCAAAAAGACCAAAACGCCGTTGTAACAAATCAATTACTTTTTCTCGTCGTTGTTTTGAGCCATCTTGAACAGCTGCGCCAAATCGCCAAAGGAACGCATCGGTTCTTTGCCGGTTTTTTGCTTGTCTGTAAGATCCTTTTTCGGCTCGACCGGAGCTTTGGAAACGAATTCCCGCTGCTGACTGGTTCTGTCTCGACGCGGGCCGCGGTCCTGGCGATCTCCGTCGCGGCGTTCCGGACGCCCTTCGCCGTCGCGTCTGCGATTTTTGAATTCTCGCTTTTCGCCGGCGTTTTCAGAATTAACCGGATGGAAATCCCGACGTTCCGAACGCGGCGCGCCTTCGCGCTTTTCGCCGCGCGGTTTTTTGAACGGGCGTTTTTCCTGTTCGCCTTCGCCGGATTTTTCCGGCTTGTTTCGCTGAGAACCGCGCTGAGCCGCTGGAGTTCTCGGTTTGGACGGGTCAATGAGCGTCAAAGAAACGTGACGGTTTTCTTTGTCGACGTTAACGACCCAGGCGTCTACAATGTCGCCGACGACAACGACTTCGTGCGGGTCGTGAATGTATTTGTCTGCCAGTTCGCTGACGTGAACCAGCCCGCTGTCTCGCATGCCAAAGTCAATAAACGCCCCAAAATCGACGACGTTCAAGACAGAGCCTTTGAGTTTCATGCCCGGTTCCAGGTCTTCCAGTTCCAGAACCTTCTTTTTGAGAACCGGAGCGGACATTTCTTCTCGCGGGTCTTTGCCCGGCTGAGCCAACTGAGCAATAATTTCTTTGACCGCCGCTTCGCCCAACCCCAGTTCCTGTGACAAAGCAGAAAAGTCAGCGGCTTCAAGAGCCGATTTAATCTGTTCCAGTTTGGACGCGTCGAACAAATCGTTCGCCGTAAATCCAGCCTTGGACAGAATCGCCCTGGCGGCATCGTAGCTTTCCGGATGAATCCAGGTTGCGTCGAGCGGTTCGTCCGACTTTTCGACTTTCAGGAATCCGGCGGCTTGAGCGTAAATCTGCTCTGTAATTCCGGGAACGTCCAACAGCTGACGTCGATTTTTGAAAAGCCCGTTTTTGCGGCGATATTCGACGATTCTGCCAGCCAGAAGCGGGTTCAAACCGGAAACGTAACGCAGCAAAGAGGCGTTTGCCTGATTGAGGTTGACTCCAACTTTATTGACGCAATCCTCGACAACGTTCTCTAACGCCTGTTTGAGATTCTTCGTTTTGACGTCGTACTGATACGGACCGATTCCAATATTGGCGGGTTCAATTTTAACCAGTTCCGACAAGGGATTTAACAGACGCCGGCCGATAGAAATCGCGCCTCGCGCCGCCGCGTCCAGTTCGGGAAATTCTTCGCGGCCCAAAGCGCTGTTGGCGTAGACTCCGGATCCGGCTTCGTTAACGATAACATAAGAAACGTCTTTCATCGCTTCCTCTGAAGCAATCAGATTGGCGAAAAACTGTTCCGCTTCCCTGCAGACGTTTCCGTTGCCAATTGCCACAACGTTGATGCCGTTTCTTTTAACCATGTCAACGACAACCTGTTTGGCGTTTTCCATTTTGGATTTCTTTGCAACAATAAAGACCAAAGCGCGGTCAATGAAGTTGCCAAACTGATCCAAAGCCACGATTTTGCATCCGCTTTTGAACCACGGGTCAACCGCCAAAATGCGGGTTTTGCTGACAGGACGCTGAAGAAGAAGCGTCGACAGATTGCGGGCAAAGTTATCAACTGCGTGCGATTCTGCGCGCTCAGTCAGATCTTTGCGGGCTTCTCGTTCCAAAGACGTCATGACGCCTGTTACAGCGCTGTTGGCGCATTGAGAAAGAAACTCTGCAAATGGATGGTTTTCCGGAACCAAAAGCTGAAGAGAGGACTTTTGCGCCGCCTGTTCGTCGTAAGAGAAACCGATCTTCAAAACCTTGGCGCGTTCGCCCCGATTGAGAGTCAGAATTCTGTACGGAGCAATTCGACGAATATCCTCTGAAAACTTGAAGTAATCGGCGTACGCTTTTTGAAGCTTTTCGTCCTGAATCGCTTTTTTATCCAGCTTCTTTTTCTTGTTTGCTTCTTCCTGAAGAGCGTTCAGATCGCCGGCGGCGGCAACTTCTCGAGCGTGAAGCTCCGCTTTATGCTGACGCTTGACAGCCTTCTTGCTGACAACGACCTGATCTTTGTCTGCCAGCGCGCCTTGAGCCAGAGCAAAGGCAACGTCAATTTCAGCCGCATCTGAATCTTCCGGTGAAACATTTTGAGACGGTTGAGCGCTTTCTTCTGCCGGGCTTTCTTCTTCGGGGGTTTCAACTGCAGGCTCGGAAGCCTCGACTGCGACAGTTTCGGAAACCGGTTGTTCCTGTTCGACTTTTGGACCTGTTTCAATTGAGACGTTTTCTGCAGCGGAGGAAACGACTTTGCCTGTTTTTTGGAGAATGTCGCGCATGGACTGACGCAGTTCGATGTTTTCGCTGAACTGCTGAGCCAGAATCGCCTTAGCTCCGTCGAGAGCGTCTTGAACCGAGGCAACGCCTTTTTCTTCGGAAACGTACGCTGCCGCCATCTGTTCCAAATCGCCCGCCTGCG
>JAZUMX010000203.1:0-2852 GCA_045603865.1 Thermoguttaceae bacterium | reverse complement strand
GATTACGCCTTTGGCAAGCCGTCTCTTGAAAAATCAGCCAGAATTTTCGAAGCAAAATGTTCGAGTCTGCTTGTTTCACTTAAAAGCGTTATTGACAAATCGAATTCAGATTCTTCGTTGAGTATCGATCTGGACAATCTGGCGTCGAATATGGATTCGGAATCGGATTACGTTCAAGCGCTTCAATCGATTTTAGACAAGAACTCGGAATCGTCGTATACGCAGGATTTTCAGGCTGTTATCAACGAACGGGACGTTTGGGGGCAAGCGTACTCCTGGAATAAGTTTATTTCTCAAAATGACGCTTTTTACAGGGGAACGAATCGCAGCGCCATTCAGTTAAAGGATTTTATTACTCAATGGAAGGCCATGACATTCAAACCGTCGGCATTCTCAACGATTAAGAAAATTGACGGTCGTCTGCCGTATTATCAAAGCATTGCAGACTGCAGTCCTTCAACGTCTTTGAGGCCGCTTAAAGACCTTTGTTATTTATATTACAGATTGGAATTTTGGTATTACGAGGCGCCTGCAAAGCAGCAAGACGCTCAGGAATCGCAAGATTCAAAGGAATCGCAGGGCACCAAGATATGCCGCTATTATTTTAATAAAAAACCGCTTCTCGACAGGGAAAAACAGAATGTCAATTATATGGAAACGGTTTCGGATGTTTCTGAGAAAAAGGTTGTCATAGATCGGTCTGCGACGATTGTTGCGTTGAATAATCGCGCTTTCAGCAAAAAGATCAGCGGTTTGATGGGTATGATAACCGAAAATTATAAATATACAGAGTGTGGAATTCAGGTCTTGGACGCGATATATCAGGATACGACTGTTCAAGATCCAATTGTCAAATATCAGTTTATGACGACGGCTCTGGATTGTTTGGTAAATTCAGACAAAATAATTCAGGAAAATTTTGGCGATCTTGTTCAGCAGCTGGATAACGCAGCGTTAAAAAAATGCAATCCTTTTGATCCTGCAGAAGCTTCTGACCGCAGAGCGGAAGCGGAGCGAATGCTGGAACGGTTAAAGGATTTCAGCAATCGGGTCAAAGTGGCGAAAACGAGGAACGAACAGCTTACTCAGCCGTTTTCCGTTGAATCTCTCAAACCTGTTGGCTGGCTTGACAAAAACAGTTCTCAATGGACGGTTAAAGGCGTTCCATCAAATGTGGACGGCGAATTGTATGTCGTTACTAAAAATGGCTTGTCTTCCGTTGGAACGGTCAAAAGCAATGAAGTTAAATTGAAATCGCTTCCCGATGGAAAGCGAGGACTCCCGGTATTCATGATAAAAACTATCAAACCGTAGCGAAAACTTGCAGCTCGAAACTATGAGATATTTTGTTAAACTTGCCGGTAAAGCGTTCGGTCCTCTGGAGGAAGATAAAATCGTTGAGATGTATCAGTCAGGGCGGCTTAAAGACCCTGTTGAGATTTCTCGCGATAAAAAAGACTGGGAGGCGATTGATATAATTCTTCCACCGCCGGCTCCGTCTCCGATTCTGCCGACACTGCCTGATTTTTCATTCTCCGATACGTTGTTGGATGAGAATTTCGAACCTTTGCCGGTTGCAGGAGAAATTACTCCGAGCTTCAACGATCCCAACGATTCCGTCTGGTATTACAGCAGTGACGGCAGAAATGGCTATGGTCCAGTTTCAAAATCGAATCTGGCGACCATGCTTCAATGCGATATGCTTAACCCCCGCTCTCTTGTCTGGCGTCAGGGGGAGAACTCCCGTCCGATTTCGTCAGTTCCAGAACTGATGGACATTCTTCACTTTGCCAATCCGCAATCAGCTTCTGTCAGGACAACGGGCGGCGTGACAAATTCCGTTCCGTCTGTTCTGCCTGCGCCAAACAATCCGATGTTTAGCCGGACGTTATCGCCCAGCTTGAATAATTCCGGTTCAGCGTCTTTTACCTCAAGCCCGTCAGACGCCAGATCAAATTCCAATTCAAACATGTTGGATCTGTTAGACGACCCGATTTTCAGAAACGAAAATATAGACCAGGGCAAGGCGCCAGACAATACTCCGGTTGGACAGATCAGCAGAAGGAGCTATATTCTTATGGCTGTGTTTTTGGGTCAGTTGGGAATTCACAATTTTTACGCCAAACGGATGGATATTGCTATTCCTCAGTTGTTTATAGGTCTGTCAAATCTGGTTGTGCTTATTATAATTTCGATTGTTTCTCTGGCTACAGAAGGGGAGGGGGGATTCCTGTTTTTAATTCCTGCTATAATCGGGCTTGGACTTGAAATTTGGGCTGTTATTGAAACGTTCACTGTTACCAAAGACGGAATAGGGAAACGCATGTGCTAGGGCGAGCCGGGGCGTGTAAGCCCCCGGAAAAACCGCGGAACGGTTTCTAAAGGACGTTACACGCTAATTAGCGAACAGTTTGTCTAATCGCGGGTAGGCGTCGAATCCGTCCGGGTCAGAGTCAGACGGCGGCGGAGTTCTTCGTCGCGCAGGCATTTGAACTCTCGGCGCGGGTTCCGGTTCCGGTTCCGGTTCTCGATTGTAATTCATTTCCCGGTTGTAATTCGTTCCCACCGCAGGCGACTGCGGCGCCAGTTGGGCGTCTGGAACGTCAGGAACGAGCGGAGGGTTGCGATTTGCAAGCTGTGACGCATTGAGATTTTGCTGCGTAGAGTCAGCGGCGTTTCCCGGCGATTGAAGCCCATAGAATTTACGTTCCGCTTCCGTCAAGTTGGACGAATTGTCGTACTGGGTTGACGCGTTGAGCTGCTGGACTGGGGCTTGCGCTTCGACCGGACCGTCCGGATTTCCATACAGACGCTGATTGGTTTCGATTTGATCCAACCGCTGCCGAGCTGGC
>JAZUMX010000202.1:0-9259 GCA_045603865.1 Thermoguttaceae bacterium | reverse complement strand
GCTTGGCCTCCGACTTAGCCAGCAGCAGCGCGACGCACGTCAGCGTCTTTTCGCCGCCGGAAAGCAGGGAGATGTGAGTCAGTTCCTTTCCCGGCGGCTGAGCGATGATCTCGATTCCCGCTTCGGAGACGTCTTCGTTTTCATCTATGATGATTTCCGCCCGACCGCCGCCGAACAGGTCGCTGAACAGCCCGCTGAAATGCGTCCGCACCGCTTCGACGGTTTCCATAAACCGTTTTTGAATCCGGTCTTTATTGGCGCGAATCTGGCTTTCTAGCATTTGCTTTGCCTTGCAGCAGTCTTCGTACTTGTTTAAGTTGACGTCGTACTTGTTCTGCAGGCTTTCCAGCTCGTTGAGGGCTTCCATGTTGATGGCTCCCAGCGAGTTGATTTTGTTACGCAGCTGTTTGATTTCCGTCTGCGTTTCCGGCGAGACCTCCATAACGGCGCCGTTCTCGCCCCGGTTTTCCGCAGAAAGCAGGGCGATGTCGATGTCGTAGTCGTCCTTGAGCCGCTGCGCCATGTCGGATCGCTGATGTTCCCAGTCCGCCTTTTCCAGTTCAGACGCGTGGAGCTGCTTTTCGATTTTCTGCAGCTCTTTGTTGACGTTCGTACGCTTTTGGCTGAGTTCCCGACGCTGTCCGGCGATTTTCTCGCGTCCTTTTCTCGCCTGATTGAGTTTTGCTTGTAACTCCTCTTTTTTCAAATAGAGCGATGCCAGCTGCGACTGCAGAGCGAGGAACGACATTGTAACAGTCAGTTCGGCAGCCTGCTGTTCTTTGAGATGGACGGCGTTCTGGTTGATGTCCTGAACGCGCTCTTCGATCGCCTTGTCGTCCTGAGCGACCGCGTTTTTCAAGCCCTCACAGCGTTCTTCGCACTGAGCCAGTTGAACCTGAATTCTGGTCGCTTCGCGGCTGAACTGGCGTATGACTTCGTCGATTTTATCGGATTCGTCACGCAGCTGCTGCGCGGTCGTTTCCAGTTCAGACAGCGCCAGCTGATTCGTTTTCTTTTCTTCGATGGTTTTCGCCAGAGCGACTTCGGTCGTTTGACGATCCTGCTCGTCTTGCGTCATGGAATGGACGATTTCCTCTTTGCGGCGCATGGCTTGCAAATAGCGTTCTTCCAGAGCGGTGAGCTGATTGACCGCGTCCGAGACTTTGGTACGAATCTTGCGGAGCTGATCTTTGTGCGATTCCAGACTTTGATCCCGTTTGGTCGCAGCGTCTTCCAGCTTCTTCGCCTCTTCCAAAAGGACGGAGTACTGATTGTCGAGTCCCTTGAGTTCCTTCTTCTTTTGATCCAGCTCGCTTCGCCGGGCGATCGACCCCGCCGCGTTGTGCCGCTCTCCGCAGGTAAACGAGCCGTCCGCGCCGAGGCGTTCTCCCGCCAGCGTTACATAATTGAGCGGTTCCGGAACCGTCGTTGACAGAGAAAACGCGTCCTGAGCCGTTTCGACAATCCAGGTCGTTCCCAGCAAACGGCGAACCAGCGGATGATACTTTTTATCCGCCTGAACGAACTGATCCGCCCGCCCGACGACGCCGGGGCGTCCTTCCAGATTGACGCTGGGAATCGGGTTGGAAAACAGACCGTCCATCCAGATAAACCCAACGCGCCCTTTGAGGCTGACGTCTCCGGAATTGAGCGCAGAAATAAACTTTTGCGATTTCTTCCCGACAACCAGATATTCCGCCATCGGGCCTAACGCGATTTCAATCAGTCCCGCCGCGTCGACGCCGACTTGCATCATGTCCGCCGCCAAGCCGATAATTGACCCGTAGGGGCCTTCCGGATCCTGCTTTGCTCTGGACAGAGCGTCTTTCAAGCCGGGGTTGAGTTCGTCACGTTTGTTTTGAAGCTCTTCCAGCAGCCCGACGCGTTCCAGCAGCGCAGTGCGGCGCATGCCCAGTTTGTCGAGAACCGCTTTGCGTCGCTGGAACTGTTCGAGAATGTCGTCCAGCTGCTGCTGAAGTTCCTGAACGCGTTCCTCGCACGTCTCTTTTTCGTCGTTGAGCTGGTCGGCAAGCTCCGTCGCCGCTTCCTTTTCCGCCGCGCTTTTATCCAGTTCCGCCTGAGCGTCTTCCAGACGCTGCTGGTCGCTGCGCCGATGTTCCGCCTTGGCTTCCAGCTGACGCTCCAAAGAAGAAATCTCGTTTGTCAGCGCAGCTACCGTTCGCGTCTTTTCGAGCGCAGCGTCGCGATTCTTTTCGTTTTGCGCTTCGATTTCGTCCGCCTGCTTTTGCAGCTGAAGCTGTTTCGCCAGAGCGTCCGCGCGCAGAGACGACAACTCTTCCTTTTGCTGTAACGCCTGGACGTATTCCTCATACGTCTTGTTGCGCCGCTGTGACTGTTCCGCCGTTCGCGCGGTCAGTCGAGCGGTTAAATCCTGGTATCGGCTTTCCTGCTGCTGGATTTCGTCCAGACGCCGAATCTGGTTTTCCGCATTGGTTTGACACGACGCGATTTGTTCTCGGACGTCTGAATAGTTGTTTTCCTGTTCCAGAACCTGGCTGTCGAGTTCCGACAGGGTCGATTCAATCCCGGCGATCTGTTTTTCCAGTTCCGCCAGCTGGGACTGAAGCTCTTCTTCCTGCTGACGAATACCGGCAAACTTGGCGTCGTGCGCTTCGATTTTTTGAGTCAAATTGTTCCAGTCGACAATTCCCGCCTCGGTGCGAAGAGCCTGCAGACGATGCGTGTACTCGCTGTATCGCGCCGCCTTTTCCGCCTGACGTTTGAGACTTTTCAACCGTCCTTCCTGCTCGGTAACGATGTCTTTAAATCGATTGAGATTAAAGTTCGTCCGCTCCATGGCTTTGAGGGAATCGTGAACCATGGCGTTGTACCGGCTCACGCCCGCCGCCTCCTCGAAAATGGCACGGCGCTCCTTGGGGCTGGACTGCAGCAGCGCGTCCACTCGCCCCTGTTCGATAATACAGTACGCCTGTGTGCCGATGCCCGTCCCAGCCAGAACTTCCCGAATGTCTTTTAATCGACAGGTTTGACGGTTGATCAGATACTCCGATTCCCCCGAACGCATCACCCGGCGGGTGATTTGCAGCTCGGACGCGTCGAAATGAAACCGCCCATCGGAGTTGTCGAACGTGAGCGTAACTTCCGCCGTGTTCATCGGTTTTCGACCCGGCGCGCCGGCAAAGATTACGTCCGTCATCTCCTTTCCGCGCAAAGACTTGACTTTCTGCTCGCCCAGAACCCATTTAATCGAGTCAACTACGTTAGATTTCCCGGAACCGTTCGGACCAACGACGATAGTAATGCCGTCCGAAAATTCGAACCGCGTCTTATCGGCGAAACTTTTGAATCCGGTTAGTTCCAGGCTTTTAAAAATCATGCTGCGGAAAGAAAACGTCAAACAGGGCGCTCAAACCGGGACAAAAGAATTCTGCGCTGAGGTTTAATCCCGATTTTTGAAACCCTGTTCAGGGAAAATAATATTATTCTTTAAATATATACAGAAAAAGAGAGAGGCTGTCAAGAGAAGAATAGGCAGTAGGGAGTAGGGAGTAGATGAAAGGCGGTAATGGAGCGAAAATTAAGGCGAGCCACGGGGGTAAACCCGTGGGAGAGAGCGTAGAGAACGTAACGGCAAAGAAATCTCACGCAAAGTACGCAAAGTTCGCAAAGTAATCAATTGGTGAACGCTTTGCGGCGGAAGCCTCCAATAATCTCTTTCGCAGGAAAGCCCGCTTGAACAGCTGGTTCGCGGACATTCTGTCCGCCAAAGGAAACAAGTCCCGCTCAAACCCTCCGCCGCAGCCGAAAATCTCCTCGGATCGCGGACAAAGTCCGCCGAAGAAAAATCTCACGCAAAGAACGCCAAGAACTCATAGTTTTTAAAACTTTGCGAACTTCGCGTGAGATTTTTCCGGGCGCTTACGCCGGAACGGCTCGCTTATTGTTATTTAGCTCCCCGTTCTTTAAGCCAATTAATCAGTTCTCGATTATAGCAATGGACGGTATTCAAGATCGTCTGCCCGTTATTGTCTTTTGCGTTGACGTCTGCGCCCTTTGAAACAAGGAATTTAACCATTTCCAGATTACCATTGATGGCGGCAGAATGTAAAATTGTCTGTCCATTATTGTCTTTAGCGTTGACGTCAGTGCCTTGTTCAACGAGATACATTACCACATCCAGATTACTCTTACGGGCGGCAGAATGTAAAATTGTCTGCCCGTTTTTGTCTTTTGCATTGACGTCCGCGCCATGTTCAACGAGATATTGAACCACTTTAATTTTCACGTAGCATGCAACGGCAGAATGTAAAATTGTCTGCCCTTTTTTGTCTTTAGCGTTGACGTCCGCGCCATGTTCAACGAGATATTGAACCACTTTAATATTCCCGTAGTATGCAGCAGAGTGCAGGGCTGTACATCCGATTTTTGTTTTTGCATTGACGTCTGCGCCATGTTCGACCAACCATTGAACCAGTTCCAGATTTCCGCTAACTGCGGCAGAATATAAAACTCCGTTTGCATTGACGTCTGCGCCATGTTCAACAAGGTATTTAATCGCTTCCAGACGACCTCTTTCAGCGGCGTAATGCAAGACAGTCTCTTGCTTTCCATATTCTCGTTTTGCGTTGACGTCCGCGCCAAGTTCAACGAGGCGTTTAATCATTTCCAGATTACCTTTTCGGACGGCGTAATGCAAGACAGTTACACCGTCGCGGTCTTTGATGTTAATATCAGCGCCGTGTTTAACCAACCACTCAACCATTTCTATTTTGTCTTTTGCAACGGCATTAAATAAAGCTGTTTTACCATTGTTTATATCAGCGCCATTATCAAGCAACCATTGAATCTGTTCCAAATCGTCTCTTTCAGCGGCATAATACAAAGCAGTCTTTTCGTAATCGCCTTTTGCGTTAACGTCCGCCCCATTTTCAACAAGGTATTTAACCAAGTCCGGTTCATTGTTTTCGACGGCATAATGCAAAGCGGTTCCACCAAAAAAGCGTTCTATTTTGTAGTCATGAGTTCGATCAATTACACAACCGCGATGCAGACCCGCACAACGGTCTTTTGCGTTGACGTCTGCGCCACGTTCAATAAGGAATTTAATCATTTCCATATTGCCATGGGAGACCGCTAAATGCAAAACAGGAATTCCATAATTGTCCTTAACGTTGACGTCTTCTTCATCTTCAAGCAACCACTCAACAAGTTCCAAATCGCTTTTATCGACAGCATAAAACAAAATAGTTCTTCCATAATTGTCTTTTGCATAGATGTCAGCGCCCTGTTCAACCAACCACTCAATGAGTTCCAAATTGCCTGATTTGGAAGCGGCATAATGTAAAGCAGTCTTTTTATCTTTATCTTTTTCATTGACGTCAAAGCCCTTTGCGATCAGCCACTGAACCAGTTTCAAATTACCCCTTTCCGCGGCAGCGTGAAGGATTGTTCTTTCATTATCGTCTTTTACGTTAAGACGAACGCCCTTTAACACGAGCCACTCAACCAGTTCCAGATTGCCGCTTGCAGCGGCGTAATGCAAAACGGAATTATTCTCGGAACCTTTTGCGTTGACGTCTGCGCCCTTTGAAACAAGGAATTTAACCATTTCCAGATCGCCTCTTTGGGCGGCGTAATTCAAGGCTGTCCCTGCATATTTATTATGTGCATTGATTTTTGCGTCTTTCTCAACGAGATACTTAACAACTTCCAGATTTCCGCTTTGGGCGGCATAGTGCAAAACCGTCCTGCCAGATAATCTGTCCTTTGCGTTGACGTCAAGACCTTTTTCAACCAGCCACTCAACAAGCTCAAGGCTCCTGCTTTGAACTGCGTAATGTAAGACCGTCTTTCCATATTCGTCTTTTGCGTTGACGTCTGCGCCTTTCTCAACGAGATACTTAACAACTTCCAGATTTCCGCTTTGAGCGGCATAGTGCAAAACCGTCCTGCCAGATAATCTATCCTTTGCGTTGACGTCAAGACCTTTTTCAACCAGCCACTCAACAAGCTCAAGGCTCCTGCTTTGAACTGCGTAATGTAAGACCGTCTCGTCATATTTGTCCTTTGCGTTGACGTCGGCGCCGCGTTCAACGAGTAATTTAACGCGATTCAGATCTCCCATCATCGCCGCATAGTGAAGAATCGTTGCTGAGGAACTGTTCTCGGGAATATAATTCAAATCGAATTCTTCCGTTTGGAACATCTGCTCAAAATAATCGATGCTTTTCTGACCAAATGTTAAAATAACGTTCTTCTTCAACAACAGATTGTCCGAATTATCCGCCACTGCAATTGTCGGCGTTTGACTATCCGAATTATCCACCGCTGCAATTGCCGTCTGAGGATTGTTACAACGCTCTGTATTATCACAGCCAGAAAGAAAAACGGCAATAATGAGCAATACGCTCAAAATATATTTATGAATCATCGGAACAGCTTCCATTTTTACGTTCGTTTCGCTCACGCCCACGGGTTTACACCCGTGGCTTGCCTACGACCTACGACCTAATTCGCTCACGGAGGGTCGTAGCCGCCGGGGTTCCACGGGTTGCAGCGAAGGATTCGCCAGATTCCCTTAAGCGTCCCTTTTAGCGGTCCGTACTTCTCAACTGCTTCAATAAAGTACTGGCTGCACGACGGTTCAAACCGGCACATTTTCGGCAGGCTGGGGCTTATCCACCGCTGATAAAAGCGAACGCAGGCAATGAGAAATTTGGAAATCATGACGGCGATCCCTCCGACGATTGGAGTTCTTCTGGCGCAGGAACTGGCAGAACCGGCGCGCTGGACTGCGGGGAATTGTTTTTCATTCTAAGCTGAAACAGCTTTTCAGACGCACGTTTTACGCAGTATTTCAGCGACTTGCAGATTTCCTTGAAGTTCGGCTCGACGTCCGTTTTTTTCGGGAAGACGATAAAGTCGATTCCCGCCGCGTTTTCCGGGGTAATATCCGTCCGGTTCTCGTTTTGTGCGGATTTCAGAATGACGCCGGCGAACTCGCTCTGCTGGAGCCGAAACGCCTCGCGAATGATTCGCTTCCATCGGTTGCGGGCGTGCGCTTTCCCGATTTTCTTCGATACGCTCAAACCCAAGCGCGGGTATCCCAAATCGTTCCTTGCCGCATACACAAGCAAAACGCCGTTGTTA
The DNA here is from genome assembly GCA_045603865.1 of Thermoguttaceae bacterium. Classification (GTDB taxonomy): domain Bacteria; phylum Planctomycetota; class Planctomycetia; order Pirellulales; family Thermoguttaceae; genus RUG11551. Next base: position 2,128 of record JAZUMX010000202.1, on the reverse strand, counting down.
TACGCCGTCTTGACGCTGTATATTCGCATAAAATCCAGCTGACGCCGGACGTGCTGCGATTTCGGAAAGGAATAATTGGGAGTCATGGTAAATTAAGTATTTTGAGCTGTTAGCTATTAGCTGCTAGCTGTTAGCTTGGAGGCTTGTACTTCTTAGCGTAAACTTTTAAAGTCAGAAGCTAAAACTAAAAAGCTAGAGGCTAGGAGCTAGAAGCTAATAGCTTCTCTAGCGCCGCTACCAGCGCATATTTGATCTGGGGTTGGTTCGATAGCCGTTTTCCGCTTTTTCTGCCAGGTCTGCCAGTTCGTCTGTAACAATATCCGGCAGAATGATTTTCGGGTCAACAAACAGGTCGCCTGCCGGGGCGCCTTTTGCGGACGGAACGCCCATGCCCTTCATTCGCAATCGCTTGCCGCTGGACGTTCCCGGCGGAATCGTCAAAGCGACAGTTCCCTTCGGCGTGGGGACGTCAACCTTCGCGCCGTTGATTGCTTCGCCGAGCGTAATGGGCAGGCTGATAAGCAGATCGTTGCCTTGTCGGGTGAAATAGGGATGCGGCAGGACGTGAACGGTAATAATCAGGTCGCCGGGCGTCCCGCCCATCATGGACGGTTCCCCCTGCCCTCGCAGACGAATCTTCTTTCCGTCTGCAATACCCGTTGGAATGGTTATTTCCAGCGTCTTGGTCTGTCCGTTGGACATGCCGTACGTTACAGTCTGTTTACCGCCGTTGATCGCCAAAGCAAACGGAATGGTAATTTCCGTGCCGACGTCTTGTCCGCCGGCATCGGCTTGACGACGACCGCGTCCGCCAAACATGGATCCGAAGTCGAACCCGCCAGAGCGTCTGCCGCGACCGAACCCTCCGGAGGCGTATCGACCGAGAATGTCGTTGAGGTCGAACTCCTGACCGTTCATATTGAACGTACCGTCGCCAAATCCTCCGAACCCTCCACCGCCGGGCATGCCCTGATACTGTTCGTAGTTCGCACCGAACTGGTCGTACTTTTTACGCTTTTCTTTGTTGTTTAGCGTGTCGTACGCTTCCTGAACTTCGCTGAACTTTTTTGATGCGTCCTTGTCGTCCGGGTGCAAGTCCGGGTGGTACTTGCGCGCCAGTTCGCGGTACGCCTTTTGAATATCTTTCTCCGACGCGTCCTTTGGAACGCCGAGTACTTCGTAATAATTTCTTGCCATATATGCCTCTTATGATTAGTTGCGAGTTGCAAGTCAGCTTTTAGCTTCTAGCTACTAGCCATTAGCTTGATTATTTTAGTTTCAGGCTTTAATTATTAACGCTAAGAAACACAAATGCACAAGCTAACAGCTAGCGGCTAATAGCTAGTGGCTTTTCACTACTGCCTACTGTCTACTGCCTACTGCCTACTGCCTACTGCCTAAAAACCGGGCAGACGTCAAACCATTGCCGGTCGTCCTGCTGTTCCATCCAGTCGAACGCCTGTTCCGGTCCCCACATTCCTGACTCGTAGAACGACAGAGGCGGAACGCCAGCGTCCCACGCCTGCTGAATCGGGTCGATTACAGACCAGGCAAGCTCCACTTCGTCCGCCCGGGCGAACAGGCTCGCATCGCCCTGAATGACGTCCAGAAGCAGTCGCTGGTACGAATCCGGGATCGTGGCAGAAAGACCGGACTGGAAATTGAAGTCCAGGCTGGTTTGACGCATTGCCATGCCGGCGTCAGGCGTTTTAGTCTGAAAATACAGTTTAATCCCTTCCGCCGGTTGAATTTGTAATACGAGTTTATTCGATTCCGGGTTCACATTTTTTTGCGAGTCAAATATAAAATGCGGCGGCTTTTTGAACTGAATCACAATCTGCGTCGTTCGGCACGACATCGCCTTTCCAGACCGCAGATAAAACGGGACGCCCTGCCATCGCCAGTTCTCCAGATAAAACTTGACAATTCCAAACGTCGCGGTTTGCGAACGGGGATCGACGTCCGGCTCGTCCCGATACGTTCTGTACTGACTTCGCAGCGAGTCCGTCGCCGCTGACTCCATCGTCATGGGACGAATCGCTCGAAGGACTTTGACTTTTTCGTCTCGAACCGTATCGGGATCAAATCGCGACGGGGCTTCCATCGCCGTCAAAATGAGCAGCTGAAG
>JAZUMX010000201.1:0-2802 GCA_045603865.1 Thermoguttaceae bacterium | reverse complement strand
TCGGAATCCATTCGTAAAATCGGCGAAGCGCTGTCGGTTGATTATATCCTTTGCACTCACGGACATGCAGACCACTGTTCAGACGTCGTCTCGATTTGCAAGCGTCATCCTGACGCAACCTTAATCGGCTGTTTTGAACTGGTCAACTGGTTCGGGAAAAAGGGCGTCCGTTCTGTAGAACCAGGCAATCCCGGAGGGACGATTATGACGTCATTCGGCTCGGTTACGTTTACTTTTGCGTCTCATTCCAGCCAAATGCCAGACGGATCTTACGGCGGAATTGCCGTTGGATTTATCATCAATACCAAAGAGGGTTCTGTCTACGTCGCGGGAGATACAGGATTTTTCGGCGATATGGAATTTATCGGGAATTCTGGAATCAAAGCCGCTATTGTACCCATTGGCGACCGCTTTACCATGGGACCTGAACAGGCTCTGGAGGCAATCAAAATCCTCAAGCCGGAGATTGCCATTCCGTCGCATTACAACACATGGGCGCCCATTGAGCAAGACGCTGACAAATGGGCAAAGGACGTTCAGACACAGACGACCTCTGCGCCGTTACTGTTTCAAATTGGAGAAAGCAAAGAACTCTAACTCAAAACTCGCGTCATGGAACAACAGCAAATAGGGAAATACGTTATTGACAGGACAATCGGACGCGGCGGCATGGGCGTCGTCTACGCCGCGCATTCGACAGACGAGTCCGATTTGAACCCGCTTACCGGCGCGGTGGAAGAGGTGGCGTTGAAAACCTTGACCCTTCATTCCTCCGAACCCGACGAACGCGCCCAGGAAATTCAGCGCTTCGACAAGGAAATTACCGCGCTGCGAATGATTGACCATCCCAACGTCGTCCACATTCTCGGCTTCGGCGTTGAAGACGAGCAAATGTACTACGTCATGGAACTGGTCGAAGGGAAGTCGCTTCACGACGTTATTAAAAAGGGAACGCTCTTTTCCTGGGTTCAGACGCTGGCAATCGCCAAACAGCTTGCCTCCGCCATTTCCTACGCTCACGCGCGAGGGATCATTCACCGTGACATCAAACCGGGCAACATCATCATTTCGGACCCGGATTCGCCTTCTCCAACGGTTAAACTGACAGACTTCGGCATTGCCCGCGTTTTTTCCAGCCAACAGCTTACAGGATTCGGCGCGGTTGTCGGGACCGTTCAGTACATGGCTCCGGAGCAGGCGCTGGGAAAACCTGTTACAACGCTGGCAGACCTGTATTCCCTCGGGGCGGTTTTCTATACGCTCATGTGCGGACACGCGCCGTTTTTAGGCCGTTCCCTGCCTGAAATTCAGCGAATGCATGCCGAAGAGCAGCTCGTTCCGCTAATTCGCGACGGGAAAGACTTTCCCATTCCGCAGGAATTTCAAAACATTCTAAATCGTCTGCTGGAAATTCAGCCGGAAAAACGAATTCAAACCGCCAGCGCGCTGCTCCGTCAACTCGACGCCATTGAATACGTCGAAGACGCGACAATCGAACTGAGCGATTCGCAATTAAGCGACACGGAACCTGAAATCATCGAACAGCCTCAGCAAAAATCGGCTCCAAAAGGCAGTTCGTTTGTTAAAGTTGAACCGATTCAGGAACCGACGCGTCAGTCGTCTTTTTCGTGGGTGGCGGCGCTGGGATGGGCTCTTGCTTTTATCGGATTCATCGCCGTGTTGGCATACTTTCTTCAACCGCTTACCGCAGACAAACTCTACGACAGAATCAACCAAACGCGGTTGTTCGACAAGGATTCCGCCTATAGCAATATGAACGTTTTTCTCACTCGTTTTCCAAACGACAAACGAGCGGAAACGATTCTTTTATGGCGGGAAGAATACGATATCGATCGATTTCAGCGGCGCGTTCAATCTCGCATGATTGGCACAGGCTCATGGACGCCAGACACCGTTCTGGAACGTCAGTATTACAAAGCCATGCAGTTAACGGAAACGGCTCCCGAGGACGCTCTGGTCGAATTAAAAGCTATCGCCGATTTTTATTCCATTCCAGAGTATAAACCCAATATGGGAAAACGCGAGTACGATAAACGCATTTGCCTGTTATCCGTTGAAAAACAAATTGACATTATAGAATCCCGTCTGGAAGACGAAATCAAACCTCTGAGGGAAACGATCACGCAAAGAATTGCGGAAGCAAAAAAAATCAAACAAACCAATCCTGAACAAACGGAAAGAATTGTCAACAGTATTATTCGTCTTTACGAAACAGACGAAAACGTCTCAGATTTGGTTAAAGAAGCCAAAAAGCTGATTGAATAATCAGGGGGAAAGTCATACCAACATTGCACACGCAGTTGTCCTCGCCCCCATTTACTCAAATCGCGGCAAGCGGCAAAGTTCAGCGCCGCTCCGCGATTAAAAAACGGCAATTCTCCCTTTTTCAATTAGTCTTCTGCCAGCGTTTTCGAGTTTCTTTGGCTGGCATATTCGGGCGGACGATATTAATCTTTATGTCGTTGGAGTTGATTCGCGTTTCCAAAGCGGCGCGAAGTTCGTCACAGACGTTGAACCTTCTTCCGCTGGATGTGAAAACAACGCATTGATCGTCAGCTGTGTAGAACCGCAGAATAAGCGGTTTTTCTCCGGGATAGCCGCTGAGAATGTCGCTGACGTCGTTGATAACCGTCGGACCGTGAACCTTTTCCGACAGCCGCAGTTCCAGGCTGCGAACGTAACGGTCGTCAATCTCTTCCAGCTTGAAAACATCGGTGATTGTAAAGTTGGCGTTGTCAGACCCATCGCGTTTATCAATCCGTCCAACGCAGGCGACAATGG
>JAZUMX010000200.1:0-6004 GCA_045603865.1 Thermoguttaceae bacterium | reverse complement strand
GATTTTCGTATCGAGTTTTTTGAACTTCCAAGAACCGTCCGGCAACTGCTTCTGACCGATAACCATGCTCTTGTCCTCGCCAGAATAGAATCCGATAAACAGACGTCCTTCTTTTTGAACGAACGCAAACTGAACGGGATTTCCCGACCAGACCGATGCAACGTTCTCTCTGGATACGACTTTCCACGGCGCGGGATCTGCCGCCTTAATTGGGGTTTGACAAAACGCGGCAATCAGCGCTGCGACGATAATTAATATTGGATGTTTCATGGAAGGCAAGGAAGGGGGAAGCTGTTAGCTATTAGCTTCTAGCTATTAGCTTGGTGGGATTTACATCGTAGGGATTGACATTTAAAGCTGGGAGCCGCAAATAAAAAGCTAAAGGCTAGTAGCTAGCAGCTAGCAACTCTTTTTGCCGTCATTATAAACCAACCAAAAATAAAAATCAAGAATTTTCCAGTATTTTTTTGTTTCCCGGTTTCTTTTTCTTAAATAAATCGTATATTATAAATAGGAATAGCGAGGGACTCTTTCCAAACGTTTACTTCTAACCCCTGATTTAATGCCATGACAATGCTTCATACCCTGTTTCTGATTTGCGCCATAGTCGGCGGGCTGATTATGGTAATCCAGTTCCTGATGATGATTCTGGGATTTGGCGACTTCAACGACGTCGACGCTCCGGACGTTGACATGGACGGCGGAGACTTTGGCGCTGGCGATGCCGACGTTGGCAGCGGGAGCGTGATTTCTCTGGCGCGCTTTTTGAGCTTTCGCGTCATTGTTGCTGCAAGCGCCTTTTTCGGCGTCATCGGTTTATGGGCGGACAGCGCCAAGCTGCATCCGATTGCTAGTTTTGCGTGCGCTCTCATTGGCGGCTGGGTTGCCGGCGCTGCGGTTGCGTTTATTATGGGATTAATCAACAAGCTGCAGTCCAGCGGAAACGTCAAATTGGAATCCGCTGTGGGAAAAACCGCGACAGTCTACATTCCCATTCCGGAAAACAAAACCAATACCGGCAAAATTCAACTGACCATTCAGGGGCGAATCGACGAAATGGAAGCCATGACGCCCGGCCCCGCTTTGCCGTCCGGCGTTACAGTAGTTATCAAAGAGATTATCGATGGCCGCATTGCCATCGTAGAAGCTGAAAAACAGGGAGAATAGGGACGCGGCGGCGCCCCTATTCAATGTAGAAGTTCCTATTTGACTTTCGGCAAGCCGTCAATCCATTCCAGTTCAACGCGAGACAGGAACCAGGATTTCCCGTGTTCGTCGTTTCCCTGGAAGAAGAGCCAGGTCTTGCCGGTTTCAGGGTCAATAAAGACGCCGGGATGTCCGGATTCGCTGAAGTTCCATTGTCCTTTGGGTCCGTTGGTAATAAACGGAACGTTCCAGACGCGCGTCCAGTTGATTCCGTCTTCCGACTGCGCCAGCCCGATATGCTGCGGGTCGTTATTGTATCCGCCTGCATAGAACATGAACAGCTTCCCGTCGCGTTCGCAAACGGACGCCGCTTCTATACAGCGCGTTTCCCACGGCAGAGTCGGTTCGAGAATGGAATGATCGCATTGTTTCCACTGATCCGGGGCGAGGTTGTCCCGATTCTCTGCAACGGCAACAACCTGTTTTTGAATCTTCCCTTCCGGATCTCGGGTGGCGGCATAGAGGAAGCATTTTCCTTTGAACTCGATAAAGTCAGCGTCGATCGCCCGACCGTTTGTCCAGTCGCCTTTGGGAGAGAAAATCGCCGTTGGATAAACGCTCTTGAAATTCAGACCGTCTTCTGACGCCGCGTAATAAATGGCGTCTTTGGGGCCGTTGCCGTAGGACTGATAAAACAAATGAACTTTTCCGTCCCAGACTTTCGCACAGGGCGCGCCCAATCCCTTTTTGTCGCCTTCGCACAACGGTGTAACAGCCCCGACATAAGTCCAGTTGGTCAGGTCGTCGCTGTTTGCTATGCCAATATAGAGATCGTAACCGGTTTTTTGAGGGTCAAGTGAGAAAAGCGAAAAATACATCCAGTACTTTCCCTTGAAACGGACGACAGTCGGATCTTTGGCAAAAGGCTTACCGTGCTTGTTGATCAGTCCGAATTTCATCTCCGGATTTTTCAAACTGGGATAGTCGGCAGGCGTAATCGCGTCGCCGGGTTTATACTCGTCTGCAAAGCTGGACGTTGACAGCAAAAGCGCCAGCGTCGATAAAATGATTAAAACGGTGTTTCTCATGATGACAATTTGAAATTGAGTTGCGAGTTACGAGTTGCGAGTTGCGAGAAAACGCAAACGCCTCAATAATTTATTCCTTATTATAATAGAATTTCAATTAGAATAAAAGAGGGCGCAGGAAAAAAACGGCGCCGTCTTGACGATTGAGACGGACTCGATATAATTAACAATTAGCAATTAGCAATTTGTAATTGACGCAAGCGCTTCAATAATTGCTAATTGCTCATTGATAATTGCTAATTGCTCCTAAACGCTATGGAAAAAATCTGCCAACTTCGATTGCCGCTTCACGTTGTTTTGATTGAAAACGGATTTGTCTGTCTGTCGACGGACGCGCATACAGAAGAGAACCCGGAATTCGCGATAGCTCTGTTTCAGGAAGAACGCGCAGCAGAGAAGTTCGTCGAAAAAGCCGCCATTCTCGGCGCGGAAGTGCGAACGGTGTTCACGTACAAAGACCTCGTCTTTTTCCTGACGCTGTTTAACAAGCCATATACTCATCTGGCGTGGAATCCGCAAGTTACAGAAGACGGAGCCGTCAAAACGGAATGGATCGATTCTATCGACAACATTCTGGCGCAGCTTCCGCCCGTATCCAAGCAGGAAGGCGAAGACCGCGCCGCCCCGTGGCAATACCCCGCTTACGTCATGTCTGAAAAGGGGCTGGAAAAGAAATACGTCGTTATCAATACGCAAATGCCAGACGGCAAACCGATTTCCGCCGTTGTGTTGTTTTCGTCAAGCGCGATTGCCGACGAGTTCTCGAAAAAGTCCAACATCCTCGGCTTGACGGTTGAGAAAGTCGAAAATCACGCTCAGATGACCGAAATCTTCCGCGTTTGGAAATCGCTCTACGACGCCGTTGCCGTTGACCCGGTTATTGCAGACGACGGCAAACAGTCCGCAATTTGCCTTTGGACGGAAAGCCTCTGGGAAAAATACTTTGAATAGAGCGCCGTCTGTTATCGATTGTTTTTCTTCGGCGGACGCCCGCTTTTAGCAGCGTAGTAGTTGGGGTTCTCCGACTGTCCGGTGGCTTCGTACAGGAACCGGCTGGGAATCGTTTCGCGCTGTTTGCCCCATTTCATTCTCGTCAGGGCGAAGGTGAGCGTCAGCTTTTGTTTTGCTCTGGTAAATCCGACGTAACACAATCGGCGCTCTTCGTCGATGTCTTTTTCCTCGTACGATTCAATCGACCTCTTGTGCGGCAAAAGTCCTTCTTCCATGCCGACCATGTATACTTCCGGGAACTCCAATCCTTTGGCGGCGTGAAGCGTCATGAGCGTAACGTTGTTGCCCGCCAGCTTTTCTTCTTTGTCGTCTGGCGCGGACGACCAGTCTGAAAGCGTCAACTCCTGAACGAAGTTGTAGAGCGTCGGCTTTTCTCCAGATTCCTGCTGACGTTTGACGAACTCGCCTGCCGCGTTGACCAGGTCTTGAACCATGTTCCAGCGTTCGTCCTGATCTGCCGGCTTTTCGTACAGACGCATGATTTCCGCTTTGTATTGAATCCGGTCGAGCAAATACTGAATAAACTCGACCAGCGGCATTTGCCTCGATTTGCGGCGCAGGTCGGCTATGAGTTCATGGAATCCTGCGACGGCTTTGGCGGTTTGCGGCTTGAAGTTGAGCGTCTCTGAACAGCGCGGCAGGAATTCGACAATTGGAATGTGATTGGCAACGGCGTGTTCCATGATTTGCGTTACCGTCGTCTGACCGATGCCGCGGGCAGGCGTGTTGATAATTCTCAGCAAAGAGATTTCGTCTTTGTTTGTAACGACGGTTCGCAGGTACGCCAGAATGTCGCGGACTTCTTTTCTGTCGAAGAACGATTGCCCGCCTACTAACACGTAAGGCACCCGCTGACGTCGGAACTCTGTTTCAAACGCGCGAGGCTGTTCGTTGGTTCGAAAGAGAATCGCAAAGTCAGACGGACGTCTGCCGCTGTTGATTTGCAGCTTGATTTCTCTGACAACGCGCATGGCTTCCGTTTCGCCGTCTTCCATTTGGAGAATGCGCGGACGCTCTCCAGAACGCGTCGCTTCCAAAACTTTGGGATGCCGAACGCGGTTGAACGCGATGAGTCGGTTTGACCATTCGATAATCTCGTTGGTTGACCGGTAGTTTGTAACCAGCTGAATGACTTTCGCCTCTGGCCAGTCGTTTTGGAATCGAAGAATGTGCGTAACCTCAGCGCCTCGCCAGGCGTAAATGGATTGGTCGTCGTCGCCGACAACGCACAGATTGCGATGTCGCTGCGCCAGCGTTTTGACAATCTTGTACTGCGACTGGTTTGTGTCTTGGTACTCGTCAACGAGAATGTGGTCAAAGCGTTCCGATTCCGCCTGAGCGACTTCCGGGAACTGAGTAAACAAATCGTCGGTGAGCAACAGCAGGTCGTCGAAGTCGACAGCGCCTGACGCTTTGAGCCCGTCTTGATAATGTCGATAGGCAACGGCGGCAAGATGCTGTTTGTCTGTTTCTGCATAACGGCCAGCGTCGCGAGGTCGAATGCCCTGCGTTTTCCACGCGCCAATCTGATTTACCAAATCCGACGGTTTAAGAGCGGCTTCCGGACAGTGAATCTCCTTGAGAACCGATCGGGCAAGGCTTTCCTGATCTCCGCGGTCGCGAATGGCGAATTCGTTTGGATAACCCAAGTGATGAATGTTGCGTTTTAAAATTCGAACGCAAAGAGAATGGAAAGTTGAAATCTCCGGAACGGCGACGCCGCGCTGATGCGAGTTGGCTATGCCGAGCGTCTGCATAACGCGGTCTTTCATTTCCTTTGCCGCTTTGTTGGTAAACGTAACCGCCAGGATTCTCTGCGGCGCAACGCCGTGCTTAATCAGGTTGGCGATTCGCATCGTTACCACTCGCGTCTTGCCTGACCCCGCTCCCGCCAAAACCAGCAGCGGTCCGGATAACGTGTCGACAGCCTCTTGCTGTTGAGGATTTAAACCCATATCTGTATTATTGAGTATTCAAATTATTTGTTAGATGAAAATAATAGATGTATTATATTCAATTCCAAAGAAAATGGAAGGTGGACGGACGGAAGAAAGTTTTATCATTCCGGGGAGCGGACATTGTCCGCGAAAAAGGCGGGTAATACCCGCCCCCCATAATAGTATTCCAGAAATATTATCGACTGTATAGCCGCTTATAAAAAAACAGGACTGCAATTTGTAAATTGCAATCCTGTTTTGAAAATGCGATTTTCTCTGAAATCTGACAGCATTAACGAGGATTGTCTGTAACGCTGCCAGATTAAGACGCAAAGCTTATTTGGTTTCAGCTTTCTTGCAAGCGCCTTGCGCTCGGTGTCATCGGCGATGTAGGCATCCTTTTTTTCCTCCGTCCAGTCATCGGGCAGCATTTCACGTGAAACAGGCTCGCGGGAAAAGCCGCGGTTGATGATGAAAAATGCGGAAAAGAGAACGGCGGCAGCCGTGTAGAGAACGGGCATCGCCCAGACCACGCACATGGCGATGAGGATGTAATACACGACGGCAAGAACGGCAAAGATCGCGATCAAAAGCAGCGCCAGCTTGTAGTTGAAGCGACGAAGAGACGCCTTCAGATCGGATTTTGCGGAGGTGAGCTCGTCGTAGGTGTAGGTGCGCTTTTTTTTGCGTTTCTTTTTTGCCATAACGGTGCTTCCTTATCGTTTGATCAGTGATTGACGCTGACGTGCTTGACGTCAAAGGGGATGATGCGGGAAAGGATGTAGTTGGAGACGAACATGCCGCGCGGCGTAAAGGCGTAGC
>JAZUMX010000199.1:0-3417 GCA_045603865.1 Thermoguttaceae bacterium | reverse complement strand
CCGTGGGTTTTAACCCACGGTAGGCAGTAGGTCGCGCCTACTTGTCTATTGCCTCTCGCTATTCGCAACTTTGTTCCCTTTTTTTCTTAAAATCTTAAAAAATCGGGAAATCGCTCTTGATTCCCACCCCTGTTTTTTGCTATATAAACGGAAGATGGATTAATATTACCCGCCAGCGCGGGCAATATCCCTGTTTCCCCTTCCCGAACATCCCATTTCACATAATGAAATATTTTGCCATAACTTCAATAACGGCGTTACTTGCAATATTGTTTGTTGGTTGTAAAACGGTGAATCATCAAGTAACGGCTGTGTCTTTACCTCAGTCTGATTCCGCTAATTATTTGGGCGGTTCCGATAACCTGTCCGATGGCGCCGGCGCTGCCGGCAATTATCGTGCAAACGGTTCCGGCGATTTGGCTTTTAGAGGGTCAAATCAGACGGCGGGCAGTCCAGATCAGAATGAGAAAGAGGCAACCGGGCTGAAGTACATCGGCAACGGCTTCTATAACTTTTTCTCTCGCCCCTTCCAGAAAAAGCCTGACGATCACTGCAAGCGCAACTGGCTGGGCTTTAAGGTGAGCGATATCGTTGACGGCGTTCCCGCTCCGGCAGAACGAATGCAGCAGATTCGTCAATTGGGCGAGGCGGCAAACGAGGTCGACGCCCAGCGTGCGGAGAGTTATATCGCCGCTTTGACTTCGATTATCAAGTCCGACCCGGACGCCAACTGCCGCGCTGTGGCGGTTGAGGCGGTTGGAAAATACAAGTCGGAATCGGCTGGGTACGCGCTCAATCTGGCGTTGACCGATAAAGTTAAATACGTCCAAATTGCAGCGTGTCACGCCTGGAAAACAAATCCCAATCCGAAGATGGGCGCTGATGCGTTGAATCGTCTGTTGCTGTCGGAAGACGACAAAGACGTTACTCTGGCAGCAACTCAGGCGCTGCAGTTTTGCGGCAATTCGTCCTCCAACGAGGCGTTGAATCGAATGTTGGAAACGGCTGATCCCGCCTTGCAGATTGCTGCGATGAACTCCCTGGGGGCAATTCATCACAGCTCTTGCCGCGACGTAAATCAATGGCGTCAGTTCTGCAAAGGCGAACTCCAGTCGCCCGGCGAACCGCAAAAGAAAACGTCCGTTGCCGAGACGCTTCAGTTTTGGAAATAGAATAAAAGTAGTAAGTGGTAAGTATGTAGTGGTAAGGACGCAAGCGTCTTATTCATTACCTACCACTTACCACTAACAACTTGCCACTAACAACCATTCCCTTTCCCTCCCCCTTCCCCAATCCCCATGAAAACGCTTCGATTTACCGAACAACTCAAATTTTTTATCAAGTATGCAATTCGATTTACGCATGAATCACAGGCGGCGGCGATTCTATTGCTTTTAGAGGGTTCAGCGGACTGGAAGCGTTTAAAAAATCTGTTTGAAACGGCGAATCGTCAGTACGGGGAAGAGCTTGCCAAATTGCAGGAAACGGAAGCTGCCGCCGATTCTGAATCGGTGAATAAAGAGCCGGCAGAGTCTCCGCTGCCGCGTCTGATTGTTGTTGCCAATACAAAAGATGAGCTTGCTGGCGCTAATGAGGAAGGATTTGATTGCATTGAGCTGGAAATGTGGGATTATCCTACCAATGAACGGCTTTCACAGGCTCTCTTGGAAGCGATTTCCGACGAACTTGTGCCCACCCGGTCGTCAGTTGTAACGCTGTACGGCGGGTTTGGCGCAGACGAAATCGACTCTATTTCTCTAACGCATTTGGACGAGCATTTCGATCGATTGACCATTCATGACCTCCGCAACCTCGAAATGACGGTTCCTTTGGACGTGCTTAAAACGGTAGTTGATTTGGCTATCGAAATTGGCAGCGACGGTCGGGAAGGCAAACCGGTTGGAACCATGTTTGTTATTGGCGATTCCCGGAAAGTTCTGGAGCAGAGTTCTCCCGCGGGTTTTGATCCGGTTCGCGGATACGGTCGGGAAGAACGCGATATTATGGACGCCAAAGTCCGCGAGGGCATCAAAGAAATCGCTCAGCTGGACGGCGCGTTTATTATTTCCTCAAAGGGAATTGTGGAAGCGTCCTGCCGAACGCTGGCGTCGACGGCGAAAAACATCACGCTTTCCAAGGGACTCGGATCGCGGCACATGGCGGGTGGGACGATCAGCAAATCGTGCAAAGCCGTTGCCGTCGCTGTCAGTCAAACCAGCGGCGCCGTCCGTATTTTCCAGAACGGGGAAGTTGTTCTGAGAATCGAACAGACCAAACGACGTCCGATTATCTTGCGCGAATTTGACGAGAATTAACTTGGAGTGCGACGGCTTGACGTCGCTTTTTTAAGATAAACGTTGAGAATCTCCCAAAACGTCTTTCGTGCCAATAACGTAAGAACCTTATATATTATCTTTGCCGAAAATCTGGATAGATTACTTTTGGGGCACGAAATATTTTTTTCGTTGTTCTCGGCGGTTCTGGTAATGAAAGCGACGTCTAGCCGTCGCACTCCATGAGCGCCTAAGCGTAATCTCAAAATCTTCTCCCCGGGGGCTTGTATTCTTTTTTTGAATTTTGTAAAATATAAGAAAATCGATAAATATCAGGGAGCGGATTCCCGCACCTGGAGACATTTCATTTTCTATCAGTAAGGAGATTTTTATGAAACGATTTATCTTCGCGTTGACGTTGATTGCGGCAACGCTGTCCTCATGGACGCTTCGCGCTCAGGACGCTCCCGCGCCGGAGCCGACTGCTATTGACGTGTTGTTCGTCGGCGATTCCATTACCGACTTCTGGGACAACGACGGCTGGGGAGCAACCAAGCTGGGGTTGAAGGTTTTCAAACAATACTACGACGGACCGCGGAAAGTTATTAATATCGGCGTTTCCGGCGACACGTGGGAACAAACCATGGGACGGCTTGATCAGGAACGCGTCGCCAACATCAAGCCGACGCTGATTCAGCTGATGATTGGAACCAACAACCTCGACCGCGGCGGCGATACGCAAAATCCCGCCTATACCGCAGACGGAATCGGCAAAATCATTGAAAAGCTCAAGACGAAATGGCCGGAAGCGAAGATTCTCCTTTTGGGCGTCTTCCCCCGCGGATTTGAAAAAGGCAACCATTATCAAACCAGAATCGACGCTATTAACGAGCAAATCCAGAAATACGCCGACAACCAGACCGTGTTCTATATGGATATCGGCGGCGTTTTCCTGTCCCAGGAAGGAAAGCTTGACCCGGCTCTGTTCCCGGATCAGCTTCATCCCAACGAAGCGGGATACTACAAGTGGGCGGCGGCGGTTGAACCGTTCTTCAAGGAAGTCCTCGGCGGACCCACGGTCAAACCGGTTCCCCGCATGCCGGAACGTCACGCTCAGAAGCTGGAAGAAATCAAAGAGGCCGAA
>JAZUMX010000198.1:0-2480 GCA_045603865.1 Thermoguttaceae bacterium | reverse complement strand
AAATGATTTTCAATCGCAGTCTTGCCAGGTCCGGTAATAAACAGCATCCGATTGATTCCGCAGGCGTTGAGTTCTTCAACAACGTACTGAACCACCGGCTTGCGACCGACGGGAAGCATTTCCTTCGGCTGGCTTTTGGTTAACGGCAACAGACGGGTTCCGCGTCCCGCAACAGGAATAACAGCTAATTCTACGCTCATGACGTTAAAAATGTTCTAAAAAAGTTTTATCCCCTAAAGGTATTCATTTAGCTCCTAGCCCCTAGCTTTTAGCTTCCAGCTTTTTGACCAGCTTCCAACGCTATCCGTAAAAGTTGAGAACCTCGAACTTCCAAGCTAATAGCTAGCAGCTAATGGCTAGCGGCTTATCAGGTTCATGCTTGCCGGAATAACGAAAACTACTTCGATTCAGCCGCCTTTTTGACGGACTCTGTAATCGCCTTATGGACATAAACCAACGCAGACTGGACGGTTGAAATTACCGTAATCCAGACGGAAACGATCATCGCCCATTGAACCGTCGGCAGGATATGCGGACACGGCATTTTCTCGGCAAACGGAAGCAGCGTCAAATACAGTAGCGCGGTAATCGCAGCAACGCACTGGAACCCCATCTTGATCTTTCCAACCCATTTGGCGGAAAAGTCGATGCCCTGCCCTTCCATGTAGGAACGCAAAATCGTGATGATCAGTTCTCGGGAAACGATTACGACCGCCACCCACGGGAGCATTCCTAAAGGATAATCATGACCATGAAATTGGACGTTTGCCAGTTCCGGAATGGCGCACAGGAAGATAAACGTCCCGCAAATGAGCATTTTGTCGGCAAACGGGTCGAGAATTCTTCCCAGCTTTGTTACCTGATGATAATGCCGCGCCCACCAGCCGTCGACGAAGTCCGTTATCGACGCCAAAATGAACACAATCAGCGCGGACAGATACAACATCGGCGCGTCAACCGAAGCCAAGCCGATTAAAACAAATAAAACTATCGCCAGTACGATTCTTAACGCCGACAGCGCGTTGGGAACGTTCTTCCAGTTTGTAGTTTGAGCTTCCATGGCTTTACCATATAAATGACGATTAAAAATCTTTGCCTTCCGGCGCGAACAGGATTCGACCGCAGGACGAGCAGACGCAGAACTCGCCGACGTAAACTTGCGAGATCGTGTTCTTAACCTGAGCGGTGTTGCACTGACCGCAGATCCCATTTTTCAGCGGCGACAAAACGTCGTACTGACCGTCTCGGGCAAACGTGTTATGCGCCGCGCGATTGTACAAATCCTTGAATTCCTGAGGCAGCTTCTGTTCTTCTTCTTTCAGCTTCGCGATTATCTCCGCCCGACGTTCTTCCAGAGCCGGACGTTTTTCTTCCATATCCGCTTTGAACTTCTCGAACTCCGCCTGAACTTTTGCGAGAGTTTCTTTCTCCTTCGCTTCGTTCGCTTCCAGAGTTTCAATCTTTTCGAGGATTTCAAGAATTTCGTCCGACAGAACGCTCATCGCCATTTTGCTGGCTTTGATATCCTGCTGAAGAGCTTTGTATTCTTCGTTGGACTTGCACTCCATGAGCTGGGACTCGCGTTTTTTAATTTTCGATTCGCCGTCGTCGAGCTGACCCTGTTTCGTCGCCGCAAGCTTTTTCTGCTCCAAAACCTGAGTGCGGGCGTCGTCAAGAGCCTTTTGCTGAACGTCGACTCTCTGATGGTGCAACGCCAGAATTCTCGGCGCCTTGGTAAGCGTCTGATGAATTTCGTTAAACCGATTGTGTAAACTGTAAATCGCGCGAAGCGTTTCAGTAACGGGATTGCTTTCCATAGGTATATATTCTTTCAAAAAAACGACCAGGTATTATTTTTTCTCTTCATTATAGCAAATTCCAATTCTTTGAAAAGCAACCCCCATAAAAGATCTGGCGGCTAGGAAACGCCGTCTTGCGGAAACTCGTTGCTGCGTCAAATTTGCACTGATGCGAGCCTGACAAAACCGCTCACGTTGTTCCGGATTGTTCGTTTACGGCGCCTGTTCCAGGATTTTTACGCCCAGGGCGTTGGCATTGTGACGGAGCGTATTGGCGGGTCCCAGCCCGACAGGTCGATTGAGGACAACGGGCTTGCCGGATTCGTCGCGATATGCCATCGTCGTTGACCCGCCGCCGTCCAGATTGACGGCGTCGTATGCGCCAAGCTGACGCAAAATCTCCGCGCTTTCCAGTATGTTCGTTCCGACGCTAAATTCCGGTTGACGGCCGTCGATGGTTACCAGATAAACGTATTTTTTGTCTTGAGAAATGCCGACCAGCGTCCGCGGATGTCGAACTTTAAGATAAGGTTGCGATTCAACCAGATTTATAAGAGGACATTTTCCGTTCTTGAGAACGGTATTGTGTCCGGAAACGGCGGTTTGAATGTTGTCCAGAGAATCTCCCGGGCGAACGGAGCGAATTTCGACGGAACCGTCTTTATTTTGAATAAACGACGG
>JAZUMX010000197.1:0-5946 GCA_045603865.1 Thermoguttaceae bacterium | reverse complement strand
GATTACACTCGCTTTAGCAGTTCTTCAACCGCTTTGACGGCGTCCTCTTTTTGGGCTAAACCGTCGAGCGTGAACTGGCAGCGCTTCTTTTTCTTTTTGAGCGAAAACTGAGGCGCCTCGCGCGCCCGGAACTCCGCTTCCGTCCAGCCGCGAGTCGCTTTCGCCCGTTCCAGACGAACCTCTTCCGGCGTGTCGATAAAGACAATCGCATCGCACATCTTGTCCCAGCTTGCTTCGAGAAGCAGAGCCGCGTCAAGTATAATATAGTATACATCTTTGGACTCGCACTCGTCCAGAAAACGCTCAAAACGCTTTTTCAGCGGGGGATAAATCAGGGATTCCAAATACAGACGCTCCATGTCGGAGTCCTCCGTTCCCTGAAAGACGATTTGCGCCAACTTCGGTCGATTGACCGTTCCGTTGTCGTTGATAATCTCCTCTCCCCAACGCTGACGGATTTTCTCTTTGATAGTCCGCTCGTTGAGCACGTCGTGCGCGACTTCGTCCGCCTTGAACGTAACTGCGCCTTCAGACTCAAATATATCTGTATAAAATGACTTTCCCGACGCGATGCCGCCGACGATTCCGATAACTTTCATAATATTTAAAAATTGCTCTTGTCTGTTTAGGAAAAAATCGTTAAAGTATCAACATGGTTAAATATATGTCAGGGTGAGATATGCAATCTCGAGCCTTATAACAACCCAAAGGCGATAAGACATAACCAGCCACTTGACAATAACTACTCCTATTATTACATATATCGAGATAAAAAGCAATGGTAGAACACAAAAATTTTCCTCGAAAATGGTTAAATCCATTGATTTTGGCATTTGCCGGCTTTATGCTGATTTTAGGCGGATGCCAGCTTGTAACGACAGCGGTTTACCTCATTAAAGGAACATCCGTAGACCCTCCCTGCAAAGTTAAACTGTCCGGCAGAGTGGCGGTTCTTTGCTGGACGGATCCGTCGTTGACGTATACCGACAGCGACAACGCGAATATGGTCGGCGCCGAACTGAGCAAAAAAATAGCGTTGAAACTCGGCGGCAAGAAAAAAGACAAACTCACCATGGTTCCCCAGCAGGAAGTTCTTAATCGTTTGGACAACTATCCAGACAACATTACAGGGGAAGAAGACCTCATAGCAATTGCCAAAGACCTGGAGGCGGACTATCTCATCGGCGTCTACCTGATGTCTTTTGAATACCAGGAAGGCATAGGCGTCTACCAGGGCAAAGCCACCTACGCTGTAACGCTCATTAACGGCAAGACGGGAGAAGTCGTCTACGACAACCAGGTTATTCCGCAATACGTCTACCCGCCCAACCGAACCGTCAGTTCAGACGCGGTCAACGGAGCGCAGTTCCGCCGCGAGTACATTTCCAAACTGGCAGAACATATTGGCTGGGAATTCTATCCTCACGATCGTTACGACGTTGACATCTGATTTTAGGAAACGGGATATTAATACAGGAGCGGCGCCGTATCGTCGCCCTGTTCAGGAAACAGGACATGCACAGCAGCTTTGACTTCAACATTTCACGCGCGCGCGTATTAATACGCGAGAAGACAGTCGCGACGATTCTTGCAATCGCCGCGGCCGCGTTGTTTATGTTTGGAAGTCAAACGGACGTCGTTGAGGCGCAAAATCTCTCAGGAACTCCGTACAACGCTCAAACCAACAACGCTCTTTCCAGCGGCGTTTCCTATCCGAACAGAAACGCTCAGCCGATCAGTTCGTCAGATATCCCGCCAGCTCATCTGCCGGCGAATTTGCTTGCTCAATCTCCCGGATATGACAATTCTACAGCTGCCATTCCATCAGAATCATTTCCCCAGTCAAGCATGCCTTTAGAAGGCTCAAGCGTTCCAACAGGCTTGCAAACATGTACGTTCCGCATCGTCTGGACAGGACCGCGTCACACATGGCGGGGACAGATTGAAGTCGTCAATCCGACCAACCCTTCCGCGCCGGGAACTATTACAGAAGCGACCTCGCTGGGACTGGAAGGAGATCAGGGCGCTGCCTATTCCCTTCGACAGGGAGTTCTGTTTATTCATCACCCGTCAGCGCAAGACTACAACGGATACGCCGTTTGTGCAACCGGTCAGCAAGGCTGTGTCGTCCGAATCACGCTTGCCGCTGACGATCAGGAGCCCCAATCCTTTGACATCCGTTGGGACGACCTGTTCTATCAGGCGCTGCAGTTCAACGTTTTTGACGCCAAAGCGACCCTTCGCCGGACGTCGGGAGACTTCCTGCGTTTGAATATCAATCGCGACAACTTGGTTTACTCCCCGGGAGAAGTCTTTACCGCCAGATTGACGCCGTATAAACTTGCCGTTGAGGGAATTACAAACTACAATCCGGCAACAATCAAGGTGCGATTGCAGCATGCGCGAGAGAATTTCGAGTTCTACGAAAAAGAATATGTTTGGACTCCGGAAGCCGGCGGCGACATCCTTCTCAATATTCCTCTGCCGCAGGAAGAAGGCGTTTACAACGTCGTTATCACAGCCAGCTGCAGTAAAACCGGATCGATTCTTCCCCGCGTAACGGGCGCCGTCAACAAACAGCTGGAAAACGCGCATTTGCAAACCCCGCGAGAACTGGCGTCTCGCAAGGTTCAGCTGGCAATTATTGACCCGACTCACGCGCCGTCGGAACAAACCGGACAGATGGAAACGCGCCTGACGGCTGAAATTGACCCGGCAAACCCGCGATGGTGGGAGTCGCTGGAACGCTTGTCCCCGCTCTCTTTGGGGTTGCGCGGAAAGCAGTGGGATTATCCGCTGGGAAATGGAAGCGCGCGCGTTTCGCAATGCGAGCTGGGGTCTGTTACAGAACTGGCGGCAAACCGTCCCGGCGAAAATCCGTGCTGGGAAGCGTATACGTTCCCGGTGGAAAGAATTGGCGTTCCGCATATTCTGGAAATTGAATACCCTTCCGATTCCGAACAGACAACGGGAATCAGCATTATCGAACCCAACGCTGCCGGCGCGATTACATCCGGCAACGTCGATTCCGGATTTCATATTTCCTCTGATTCGTTACAATCGTTAGAAAGGCCGTCGTGGAAAACGCATAAAATCGTCTTCTGGCCTCGAACGAAGTCGCCCGTCGTTGTAATCTACAACCTTCGGGAAGACGTCGTTTCCCGATACGGCAAAATTCGGGTCATGTCGGTTGTCGGAAAACTGCCGCAAATGTATTCAGGAACGTCCCCGCGCCTCTTGGCGGCATATCTGGACAGACCGCAATTTCCAGCAATGTTTTCCGCAAAGAAATCGGCGGAAGAAAACGCAAGCATGGCTCTGGACAGTTGGGAAACGTTCTATGAAGGCGCCTCGCGCATGGTGGAATACCTCAATTACGTTGGATACAACGGCGCGATGATTTCCGTCAACAGCGATGGAAGCGCCATCTGGCCCTGCCCTGAACTGGTTCCAACGCCGCGATACGACACCGGCGTCTTTTCACCGAGCTGCTCAGACCCGGTCAAAAAAGACGTTTTGGAAGCCCTGATGAGAATGTTCGACCGGCAAAAAATGCGCCTTGTTCCCGCCATGGAAATAGCTCAGCCGGTTCCGGATTTGGAAGCCAAAGTTCACGCCCGCGACGCCCAGACGTCCGGGCTGCAATGGATTGGTCCGGACGGCAAATCGATTTTGGCTGCGTACCCGCCGGAAAACGGCGCGGCGATGTACTATAACATTTTACATCCGGAAGTTCAGCAGTTCGTTCTGGATCTGGTTTCGCATCTGACGACTCGTTACAAAGACCACCCGTCGTTCACGGGGCTGGGGCTGCAATTGACGGACAATTCCTGGCTGGTTCTTCCGCCCCCGCAATGGGGAATGGACGACGAAACCATTCGACGCTTTTCCGCCGAAACCGGCATCAACGTTCCCGGCGAAGGCGCTCAGCGATTTCAGGTTCGAGCGCGCTATCTAAACGGTCCGGCGCAGCTGCAATGGCTGAAATGGAGAAGCGACAAGCTGTCTGAATTTTATTGCAAACTTCGTGACAGACTGCAAGCCGACGGCGTCAATCGAAAGCTGTACCTTTCAGGAGCAAAGCTGTTTACTCGCTGCCATCGTCCTGTACTGCTGCCGAGAATTCCTCAAACAACAGGCGTTGAAAACGCAATGCTTCAGTGCGGATTGGGACCGGACTTCGGTCTTGGCTTAAAGCATGATATTGTACTTATGTACACCCAGCGCGTTATCAACGGGCAAACGCTTCGACAATCGGCGACAGAACGGCAATGGAACGTCCTGCCGAACGTCGACGCCTTTTTCGATTCCCGCAGCGGACAACGAATTCAAGCCAGCCTGTTTTATCATCCCAGTCACACGATTCGGCTGACAGACTTCGAAAAGAAATCGCCGTATAAACCGACCAATGCGCTTCTCAACAGCATCCCAACTCCAGCGGGAATTGAAAACCGAAACCGGTTTATTCAAAGTCTCGCTTTGTGGGACACGCAAGAGTTTTTCGACGGCGGCTGGACGTTAGCCGTTGGCGAAGAAGAATCTGTCGTCAACACGATAGCGGCGTTTCGATGTTTGGCAAACCGCCCGTATAATGAGGCAAGAGGCAGTAGGCAAGAGGCAGTAGAAGAATACTCGCAAAGTGCCTCACAAAATACTCTCGCAACTCGCAACTCGCAACTCGCAACTAGTCGAGCCATCGTCTGCCGCTGGATTTCCGACGGGCAATCTACGTGGGCGTACGCCGTCAATACAACGCCATATCGAATTGCAGGAAAGATCAAGCTCAATCCTGTAACGTCTAACGGAATGACTCCGCCTGCACGGTACGGTCTGGATAACGTCCTTTATCGATTTTCTGAACTCAATAACAAGGGTTCTGCCTGTATCGATAACGTCCCGGAATTGATTTACGAAAACAACCAGCTTGTTTGGCGAAGTTCATTCGCGCCTTTTGAAACGCAGGTCGTTCGATTCAATGCGCCAATTCAGCCGGACCGACCTAATGTCGCCTGGAGCGAACAAACCATCAATCAGATAAAAAAGAACCTTGTCGATCTGGCCAATCGGGCGAACGCTCTCAAGACGGCAAAGACGATGAGAAGTCTCGACAACCCGGACTTCGAACTTCCCGCCAACAGTTCAGAGCCGATTCCCAAATGGTTCGTTTGGAAAAACCCAAATCAACCTGAGAATTCAGCCTCCGGCGCAACGGTCGATTATCGAACGGCAATGAGCGGAAAGAGTTCTTTGCACCTTGTCTGCGACGGCTGGCCGACCGCGGTTTACAGTAAAGAAATCGCCGCTGACGCCACTGGACGATTTACCGTCAGCATCTGGGTCAAAAAGAATCCAAACGTTCCCCTGAAATGCTTTATTCGCGCCAAATGCGGAAGTAAAATCGTCTATCGAGAAATGCTCCTTTATCAAGAGCCCGAAAACTCCGGCGTTAGTCAGCAGGGAGAATGGCGGCAGTTTATTTTTCATGCCAACGATTTGCCGTTGGAAAACATGGATAACATGTGCATTGGATTCGAACTCTCCAAACAGGGAGAAGCGTGGATTGACAACCTCAATATTTCCGACCTCTATTTTTCGCAGTACGAACAACGGGAACTGTACAAATCCCTTCTTCCGCTCAACGCTAAATTCACTCAGGGAGAATTGGAATACTGCTGGCAGTATCAGAAAGGTTATTGGTCGCAATTCCTCAAAGACTGCGTCGAATTGAGAAACGTTCCCAGCGCTCCGATTGCGGCTGTCGCTCCGTATAACGGCGCTGTCGGACAATCCGCCAACGCGTTCGGTTCAAATTCAACTCCTGGTCCGGCAAAAACGCAGTCTGCTGCGCCGCCCATTCAGGTCAGCGGAACGAACCCAAAGAAAAACCTGTTTGGATTGGGGAAAAATCAGAACGTCGCCGTACCGACGCCAAACCAGTCTGCGCCG
>JAZUMX010000196.1:0-2019 GCA_045603865.1 Thermoguttaceae bacterium | reverse complement strand
CGTAATTCCGTACGCTCCGCGAACTCCATTACCGCCTTTCATTTTGTTCGACGCGTTTCTTATTTGTCAGCGTCTTCTTCCTCAGCGCCTTTACCTTTTTCTGCATTATCTTCCATTTCAATCTCTTTGATAATTTCATCCAAAATGCTAAACGCCTTTTCGTCGTCCGGCTGAACGGTGGAAAGCATAAATTGCTTGTACTCTTTATCCAGCTGACTGTACGAAACGCCTGTCAATTCCGACAGCGTTTCCGGTTTGTCAAGCCCGGAATAGACTAAAGATAAATAGCGTATAAAGGCGTCGCGATATTTGCCGTTATCGTAAAACAACAGAAACCATGTAACGCCGGTTGCCTGCCGATAGTGTTCGTTTTCACATTGAGAATTATGAAATAAAGTATATCCCATAGCAGTAAACTGTTCAAAGGGGATGTAAAACTTTTTTCTCAAGAAATAATATCTGGCAATGTACAGGTTAATATCTCGAAAATCTCCAAGTTCATGAAGTCCCGGCGATTCTTTCAAGGATTCCATAAACATCGCAATGCCTTCAATAACCCAGTAATTATATTCCAATCCCTGAGCTGGACAATTCTTCATTGCCGTCGGAACAAGCGTATAGGCGCGAGTTTCAGCAAATAATTGATGAGTCGCTTCATGAATGACAGTACGCAGGTTTGAATCTTCTTCAGCGTAAAAATATGCTACGCCTTTATAAATACTTGGAGTTTTATAAATACCTGCAGTTTCGTAAGCTGCAGAACCTAATTTTGGAGCAAGCGCTTTAATGTACTGGTCGTTATCTCGAAAATAGACAACCGTATGATTATACTGCATGAAATCCGGGCTTTCACCGCGGAAAAAGCTCTTTAACTGCGAATCTGTGGCATAAAAGCGCAGAAAAACCTGATTCCAGACAATAGCAAGCGTTTCCAGTTTTCGCCCTAACTCCACTCCTTCTTCCAGTGAAGGATAAGAATAGATTCTGTAATGCGGCGTTATTATAAGCCATGGGTCGTTTCCTTCGCGGCGAAGGCGCGCTTCCTCTCTTTTGGACATCCATCTGCCTTTATAATATCGATATCCCCTTTCGTATTTGGCAACATGACTTTGAGGAATCCAGCCGAAATCTGAATGGTCAACTTTACCCTCGCGTATCATTTTTATTTCGAATCGGGTTGCCCATCGGTTTTGAAAAGGAACGTTGCCGATTATTTTCCGAATAGTTACGTTTTGAGGGTTCTCTCGCAAAGCCAGCATATAGAGTTCAACGGCATACGTTGCATAGCCTTGAGAAGAACATTTTCTGGCAAGCAAATACAACTTGTCTGAATACTCTGTTCTCAGAGCGATAAACTGCTCGCGCCATTGTTTGGCTTTTTCGCTGTTGCACGGCGGAAGGATTTTGTCCCAGCCGTAATCGCTTGTTACTTCATACAGACAAATCTTATTCGACGGAAATGCATCCGTCCAGTCGCGAGTGATTTTTTCCAAATGAGGCAATTGGTTGTCTGCACACCAGTTAGCCAACTCGTTCAGCTTTGACTGAAACTGTTTAAAATGATACTCCGCCTGAATGCGGGGAGAATCTTTCTCATTAATTTCAGCGCAGCAATACGACGGATTAACAACTATAAACAGCGATATAAGGAATAACGCGACGAGTCTTTTCATTTTATTAAACGGGATAGAGTTAGCAGATCAGAATTGAGTCTATGACAATATTATAATCAGAGAGAAAATCAAAGTCAATAGAATCAGAATAATAAAGTTGGCGCCCGAGACACTTTCCATTTCTTTGCGTACTTTGCGTTCTTTGCGGCTTAAAAAAACACAGCGGACTTCGTCCGCGACCCGAGGAGGTTTTCGGCTGCGTCGCTGTTTGTCAGCGGGGCGTTGGACAAGGCGGCGCCTATGGGCGCCGCACTCCCCGCGCAAGCGCCGCTCGCTACTTAACTTTTCGAATAGCCTTGCCCACTGTTCGAGTTCTTTTCCAAATACGCCTGAGACGCTTTGCTGA
>JAZUMX010000195.1:0-2611 GCA_045603865.1 Thermoguttaceae bacterium | reverse complement strand
GCCGGAAGACTGGCGCAAGGCGATTATCGCGCCCACGAAAAAGCTGCTGGCGGAAACGAAACCCGACCCGAATCAGGTGGAAGCAATTGCTCTTTCCGGGCATTCGCTCGGATGCGTTCCGCTGGACAAGTCCGGAAAGCTGCTGCTGGAGTCCACGCCCATCTGGTCGGACAGCCGCGCTGGCGATCAGGCGGAATCGTACTTCCAAACAAACGATTACGCGTCGTGGTATCGGAAAACCGGGGCGGGATTTCCGCCGGGGCTGTACACGATTTTCAAGCTGCTGTGGTACAAAGAACATCTGCCAGACATGTTTGAGCAGATGGACAAGTTCATCGGGACGAAAGACTACGTCAACTTTTGGCTGACCGGGGTCGCGGCGACGGACTACTCATACGCGTCCGGCTGCGGCGCCTACTCGCTGACCGACTGGAACTATTCAGAGGAAATCATCGAGTCCGCCAGGCTGCCGCGCTCCATTTTCCCGGAACTGTACCCGTCGACGGGCGTTTTGGGAACGCTGACCGCTCAGGCGGCGGCGGAGTTGGGCTTGCCGCAGACGGTCAAGGTCTGCGCCGGCGGGGTGGACAACTCCTGCATGGCTTTGGGCGCGAAAGCGTACACGGACGGGCGGTCGTACGCCTCGCTGGGGTCGTCAAGCTGGATAGCCGTGTCCAGCTCCCAGCCGCTGCTGGACGACAAGTTTCTGCCGTACGTTTTCGCTCACGTCGTACCGGGACAGTTCGCATCGGCTACCGCTATTTTCTCGGCGGGAACGACGCTGAGATGGATTCGTGACAACTTCTGCCAGGACTTAATTGCCAAGGCGGAACAGACCGGTCAGAACGCGTACGCTCTGATGATGGACGAGGCGGACAAGGGGTCTCAAATCGGGGCGCGTGGGCTGCTGCTCAACCCGACGTTTGCCGGCGGGTCGTCTCTGGAACCGTCGAGCGCCATGCGCGGCGGGCTGTTCAATATAGACCTCAGCGCCACCCGGGCGGACGTCATTCGCGCTGCGCTGGAAGGCGTTGCGCTTAACCTTCGCAAGGCGTTTGACGCTCTGGACTCGATTCTGGTCAAAGACGCTCAAAGCGCTGCGTCCGCGCAGGCGACCCTACTGGTTGGCGGCGGGGCGATCAGTCCAATCTGGAGACGCGTCTACTGTGACGCCTGGAACCGCTCCGTCGAAAAGACCAATATCGACCAAGACGCTGCCGCCTTGGGCGCCGCCGCTATCGCCGCCGTCGAAACCGGACTTTGGAGCGACTTCAGCCGGCTGGACGAAATCCACCAGACTCAGGAAATCCTCAACCCAATTCCCGAAAACGTCGAGAAGTACAACCAGATTCTCCCGAAGTTCCTCCAAACGGCGGACATGCTGACGGCGTTGGTAAATTAGTCGGGGATTGCGGCGGTTTGACGCCGCCTTGTCCAACGATCCTGCACACGCACTGAGACGCTACCGAAAACCTACTCGGATCGCGAGCAGAGCTCGCCAAAGAATTTTTAGCCGCAAAGAACGCAAAGAGTGCAAAGAAAATTTTAAAAGTTCGCTGACATCCTGTCCGCTATTTTAAAAACACGAGGCACACGGAATAGAAAGGACAAATGGCGTTACCATGAAAAACCGTTATTACGTTATTTCATCAATCGTTATTTTATCAATAGCAGTAATTGTCCTGGCGCTTCTTCCGGTTGTGAGTTTTGATGAGAATTTAGCAATCCCATTAGTATGTATATTTATATTTAGCGCTCCTGTTCTGATTGCAGTTTCCAGCATCCCTCCTGTTGTTAATTATATACAAAACAGTAAACGCGAAACCTGTTGGAATATTCAAAGCGACAATCAGGGAACTGCAGCAATTTTAAAAAGTATTCTGGCATTTACAATAATAACGACGATTGGATTCCCCTGTTCCATACCATTATGCAATAGGTTAGATTGCCGGGAACTCATAAAGTATATTCTCATTCTAATGGCGACCGCTTGTCTTTTGCAAATCCTGACAAATCTATATATGTATTTTAAAACCAGATTGTTGTCATTTGCAATAGCATTTATTACAAACGTCTTGGCTGTAATAATCTTTTTTGCTTCAGTCATTATATTTATTATGTGGGTCTTTTATGCATTGAGTCATGCCCATTGACCGGAACTTTCTGGGAGGATTCTGAGAGTTGCAGGATCATAATCCTTTTCCAGCCATTCTCTGTCTGTTTTAACTGCTGACGCGGCTTTTCCGGGCGCTTACGCGCCCCGGCTCGCCTAACTCCGAAATTTTCCCTTTCCCGTCTTGTATTTCATTATTCTTTCCTGTACAATAAAATCTGTTATCGGCAGGACTGTTCGCGCCTGCCAAGGTTGTTCGTTATTTATACTCCCTTAATTTATCATGAAAAAGATTGTATTATCGCTGTGTCTGACGCTTGTGTTGTCAGCCGTTTCCGTTTTGGCGCAGGACGCTCCCGCGGTTCCCGCCAGTTTGAAAGGTTCGCCCTGTCTTGAAGGATATACGCTCGTTCAGGGAATGAACATCGCAAACCAGATGTACGACAACCTCCATAAATCCGGGACGAAGTACGAATTGGCGGACAACGTCCAGAAGTT
>JAZUMX010000194.1:0-9243 GCA_045603865.1 Thermoguttaceae bacterium | reverse complement strand
ATAGTCTATTTTCCTTTATACAGACTGTACTTTTCTGTTATAACCTTAAATCCTAATGTAATGTTTAAATTTAAGTGAATGACATGAGTAAAACTCAATTTTCCATAAAATCATAATGTATATTAACATCATCAATTTTTGCCTCTCGTTTAAATACCGTCTTTATTGATGTAATGTTATTATTTACTTTTAATGTAATGCTATCAAGCCACTCAACATCAAACTCGTTATATGATACAAACGCATTACCAATATCGCCCGCTTTGAGCTTTTTGCCATTCTTTAATACAGATAATCTATATGTAAATTTCGTTGTCGCACCCGAATTTGATTTTACCTCAAATCAAATCATATAAACTTCCGTATTTGCTCGTATAGATTATCCGAATACTGTCTGAATCCCTCGTCGTTTGGATGGAGCCTGAAATCCGCATAGAACTTTATATCATGTTCGATAAAATCTAACCCTGAAATAAAAATCACGTTTTGCCGCTTTTAGAAGATCCCTCGACAATATAAACCATTTCTGGAACGTCTCCAAATCCTTCATAATCAAGCGACTTTTGGCAGCTGGGACATATTTTCGGATTCTTGTTTCTTCCATTTAACCATGACGTTCTGATGGAATTGCCGCAATGAGGACACGGCGTTGAGAAAATTCCATAACGCGATGGACGCAGTTCTTTCAGGACTTCGCCGCAATGTGGACACTTGTAAACTATAGACGTGGCGCTATGTCCACAATCTTCATGAGGACAAATAAACCGAATCTTCCCCCAATGGGGGCGCCAGTCGAGTAATCTCATTGCCAAAAGCGCAGCCATCGAGATCATTCCGAATAAAACCATTACGCTTATCGGGATCCACGACCAATAGACAATTCCGGACTGTTCATACAACCACATGAGATTGTTCCAGGACGGCGTTATCAGGCTCAATAAAAAGTTAGACGTCCAAACAAGAGGTTCGTATGAAAAATAATAAACTACGCCGGCAAGAATGAGCCATACAATTCCATAACCCGTGTTTGCGTCTTCAGAATTGTAAGAATCGTTGTTTATGGCAGAGGATATTAATCCAACAATAACAGAAGCAACAATTATTCCAATCGACCAGCTTAAAAACAACGCCAAATAGCCTAACAGAGTTAATAGACCATAAATGATGCATGCCAAGAGTGGAATTACAATAAACAATCCCGCTGACAACGCCAGCATGATTCCATACGGGCGCAATCGAAAGGGTAAAATCGGGCGTCGAAAGTAAGAACTCGTACTCATTCAGGAAACTCTCAATAACAGCGCGGCTGTAAGTATATGAACAGAGCAAGGACTGAGCCCCGCCCTGCTCTGGCTTACAACCCGGCGCTTTTCATCGAAACAGTTTATGCAAAAACGACCGATCTTTTTCAGGATCCTTTGGTTCTTCCGGAACGCTCAACGCAGAAACCAGCAGCTGCGAATACTGTGCGTTATCGCGAATCTGTTTAATAGATTTCTCGGAAATCAGCCTGTTGAGGATTGCTTCCTGCTTTTGCGCGTCTAAAAATGGATACATTTTCAGCTGCTCATCAAGAGTAAAGTGGGAATTATCCATCAAAATTTTAATTGCCGATTCTTTTAATAAAGGAACCGTTATCGCCAGTTCTATATCCCGAAGTGTAATAAATTCATGTCGATAGAGGAACAGCCAGAAAAGATTGAGCATCGTTCCTGAATCTTTCATGTTGGGTGGAATGGACTTGTAAAACTCTGCCAAAACGCTGTATTTACCATTCAGGCAAGTCTTGAGAATGTCGTCTGCAAAGTGATTGGGCGGGAACTTTGTAGGAGGAATTTGCGGGTTGTCAGAATAAAGCAAAACATCCTGTCGCATCGCCAGATCATGAAAAATGATTTCATCCTGTGAACTCGTCTTTTCAGGAACGGGGAAATTGACAGCGACATACGAAAAGGACAGCGTCGGCTTTTCATGAGTGGAAAACGTAAGGTTTTTCCACATTGACGACGGCAGACATCGCGTAGCGCCCCACAGACAAAAAGCCATATCCTCCGGAAGACCGATTAAAACAATCTTGTTGTTGGGTTTTAACGTCAACAAACTTTTGAGTACGAAAAGAAATTTTTTCTGGCGATCCGGAGAGGAACGAAGGAAATCAACAAACGACTTTTCGTTGATTATTCCAAATTTCATCTTCTTTTCCTCCGGAATTGGCGGAAGTTCTGGCGAAATGGTCTCGCTGTCTTGCGTAACCCAAAAAGGACTTCCCCACATTTCCAAAGCAGTCCGAACGCTCCACGACTCTGGAAGAGGATAAAGCAGATGGGAGAAATAATTTCCTTCTCGATGCGTTTGTTTATCCGGAAGCGCGTAAACTGAATGTGCAAGAAAACATCGACACGGCGCCGTTCCAACGGAACTATAGACGAGCTTTGCAAACGGATCCAGGGATATAAACAACGATGAATTCGCTGATCCTTCAGCGCCTGGATAATTTAAATACTGTGGATAACTGCAGAACTTTTTATAAACAGAAAGCTCCTGTTCCGACGTTCCTTTAACAGCTGCACGAGCGCAATCTCCACCTATGCCGGAGACGCTCAGTCCTGCTCCGGAACAGCAAAATGTAAAATAGGCTTGATTCATAATATTTCCAAAAATTGTTAGACGCCAAAGGCGAATACCGAAAAAGTATTGGAAACAAATTGAGAAATAAATACATAAAGGCAGTTTGCGTCAAATGTCAGTTATTTATTTCTCAAAATAAACCACAAAATCCTGTACGCTACTTCTTTCTCCTTGTTTTTTTCTTCATTTCCTGTTCAGTCTGAAGATAACCAAGTCGATACAAAATCCAAAGCAGGGAGTCGGCAATGTTAATTGGGTCAATTGACGTTAACGAATAGTCTTCCTTTGGAGAACGCCCCAGGGCTGACATGCCAAAGTATTGACAGGTTTCGAAATTGCCTTCAGCAACGGAGGTAATGGAGTTGATGCCTTTACTGGTAATGTATTTACGAATCGCATCCGAAGTCTTTTTTGCGGCAACTTCGTCAAATCCGTTGCTGTGAACGTGATCTTCAAAAACGGATTGATCCAACCCGTTAATGTTTCGGAGCAAGTCAAATTTCGAAATCGCTACAGCCAACGGCGCTTTGATTTTATTCTGGGCATACTTATTGTTTTGCCTTTCAATTGCCTGCTTCAGAACGCCGATTGTGTCGTACTGTTTCTGAACTGACGATGGACTGTACTCCATTTTGATATCGTTGCGAATTTGCGGATATGAAAGCGGATCAATCAGGGCGATGATACCAGCAGCGCGGGAAAAATAGCGGCTGTACAAATCCTGAATCACAGGAGACGTCGAATCTTCGCCAGCGGCGTCGAAGAAAACAAGGTCAATCGGACGATGGGTGGCAAACGGATGCAGCAGTCTTTGTTTAAGGCTGAACCGGGTCAGATTAAGACGATAAATCAGCGGAATGCGGATATCGATATTGGTCTGAGCGGAAAGCGTTGCCATAACCGCTTTGGGATTGTCGCCGAACAAATTGTTTCCGTATCGTTCGTTATACAATTCGTCTGAATAAATCGTTCGCAGAGTTCGCGTTGAAAACGTTTCCTGAGTTGACAGGTTAAGCCCGACTTCCTGCGAATAACGATTCTTCAAAGCGTCAATTAAAACTCCGAAAAAATTGCTTTTCCCGGATGAACGAAAACCTGTAACAGCAATAACGCTGCTTTTCAATCTGTTATTGGCAAGCTGAACCGGAAGCTGCATGTGACAGTGCGGGCAGATTCTGTGTTTGACTTCCGTATCGTTGGAAAGAGAGGGATACCAAAAGCTGCGAAGAGCTCTGTTGGCAGAGCCTGTAACTTCCTCTACAGGAGCCATAAGGACCTCGCTGTCAAGGTTGAGAAACTTCTGAACGACAGAATCGTTGACTCGTTCGTTGGAGGAAATGACGCGTAACGGCGCGTGCCCGAGATGGAACTCTTTAAAGCAAAACGGGCACAAAACTTTTGAAAACGGGAGAGTAAGCGGCATGGGAGTAATGATAAAAAATGTTAAGGGTAAAACGGCAGCTGACAAACATTTAACCGGGAAAATGAAAGCGTTTTATTGGAACGGATTCAGCGCCGGTTATTCCAGGTCCAGGTCAAAGTTTCGTTGTATTGTCACTCGGCTTTTATCCGACTGCCCAGACGAAAAATAAACCTTGTTTCCAATTGTTACAGCGTTAAAAGCAACAACGTACAGTTTGGAAGAAAAGCTGTATTTTTTTCTTATCGGATGGTTAATGTTTCTGTGTTCTGCCACAAGGCGAGGAAAGCCCAGCTGCGTGTCGTTCACGTTTCGAGCATAGCGGTCGCGGCGGGCAACGATATAAATATGGGAAATATTGGCGTCTTCAGACCAATAGGGAATCAGGACAACTTCGTTTGAATCCGTGTCAAAATAAGCGCCTAACAATTTAGCTTCGTCCGGTCCGCCAACGACTACAGGAACGCCCCATTCATACCAGTTTTCATATTTAACGGCTGGGGTTATCGTATACGTTTGATATTTGGAGCTGTTCTGAGGTCTGTTCCACTGCGCAGTTCGCGCTAGTGAGTCAATCGCAGGATTGACTCCGGGAATGTTCGACAGAGAATCTCCATATTTATCAATGTCGCTATGCCACGTAAATTGACCTGGCGTTGTTCGTTTTTTGTTGTCCGTCCAAAAAAGAGTTGTCTCTCTGTTTGAATTCTGGTTCCATTCCAGACGCGTTGTATTATGATTTTGAATCAAATTCAACTGAATTGGCTTGTTCTCACGATCCAGGGGCTTCCAACATTCATTGTTAAAACAAATTTCATCAGGAAAATCGTCTGGAATTTGTCCGCTTGCCAATATATTCACAACCGAATTAGCCGGTTGGGTTTTTAAAAATGGGCAATTCAAGCTCATAAGCCATTTTCCCAAACGAGTCAATGCCTGTTTGGGGTTTGGTTCTGACGTCCTCTTCATGGAAAGCGTTGGCAATAACTTCCAGTTGTCGTCAATTTGAACAAAGTTGGACCAGCTCCAGTTATCATATGTAAACCCGCAGCTGTCGAGTCGAATAACCATATCGCACAAAGCTGTAATAAACGATTCGCCCTTCGATGAGGGGAATTTATCAATCAGCTCGGCGCCGTCCAACGTTAAAACAGCCGCCAGAAGGTTGTTAATAATCGCAACTTCCTTGCACTCAACGCCAAAATAATCTTTGACGTTAAGTGACCAGTCCTTCCATAATTGAAATGTTTCACGATCCGTCTGATTGGAAAGAACCAGCCAAACAGGACGAACGATTTCTTTGGGAGAGCTGAACTCATCGACAGTTTCAGTAATGTGTTCCTCGGCAGTATAAAAAGCCTGTTTTGGAAATGACTTTATTGCAGTAATTTTCTTCAATTGCCTGCCGGAAGGAAACTTTAGCGTTGTTAATGTTGCCATAATATCAAGTCTGTGAAAAATACAAAGCGTCAAAACTGATCAAATTCCGAAACGTTATGTATTTAACTATTATTCAATCGTCAGTTTATTATCTTTAAAATCCAGTGTCAAAGTCGTTCCGGCATCCGGAGCGTTATCGAAAACCCAGCCTGCCAGAGGTTGTTCAATGTTTTCTTCCATTTGTACGCGAATGCGTCGTCCGCCGTAAAGCAGATTGCCGCGCTGTTTCATGATTTCGATAATCCAGTGGCACAGCGTCGATTCTTCCGGTTTATCGGTAACAGAACCGTCGGCGGTTTTGTATGCCAATTTATAACCGTGACTGCCTGCGGATTTCTCCAGGTTATTCATGAACTTTTTGAAAATGCCCTTGATGTGCGTTGGACGCAAAAGGTCAAATCCCAAAATGTTATTGCCAAGTCGGTTGAATATTTCCGGACGCCCCAGCTTTTCGACAAAATGCTTTTGAACTTCTGAATAAAAGTGCCGGCGAACGTCTTCGTAAGCGGGCGATTCGTCTGAGACGTTTTCCATGCCCTCAATATTGAGCAAAGATTCCGCTCCGATATTGCTGGTGAAAATAATAATCGACTGGTTAAAGTAAACCGTCAGACCTTTGCCGTCCGTCAGACGGCCGTCTTCGAGGATCTGGAGAAATTTATCCAGAACCGCGCCGTTGGCTTTTTCGATTTCGTCAAACAGAAGGATGCTGAACGGATTCTCGCGGACGTAGTTCGTCAGCTGACCGCCTTCTTCGTACCCGACGTAACCGGGAGGCGAGCCGGTGAGCTTTTCCGCCGCGTGCTTTTCGGCGTATTCGCTCATGTCGAATCGGTGCATGCGGTTTTCATCGCCAAAAATCTGCTGAGCCAACGCTTTTGCCAGTTCCGTTTTTCCAACGCCCGTTGGTCCGACAAAGAAGAAAACGCCTTTCGGCTTTCCGCCGCCGGATCCGGAAGACGGAGACATGGTAATTCCAACGTTTGCCAGCTTGAGCATGTTGACGATTCTGCTGACTGCGTTGTCCTGACCAATAACCCGCTTGGAAATTTCCGTATAGGCGTCGCGAATCTTTTCCCGATTGAACTCCTCCCACGGGTCGTCCATGGCGCCGTATCGATAATAGAAAATCAGGTCTTTCATTTCCTGAACGCTGCTGCAAAACCGATGTTCGCTTTGAGCGGTTCTGGCAATGGAAATCATGTCGGAAATGGTCAGATCTTCCGTGTTGTCGATAAACGTTTGACGAATTGCTTTCTGTTCCGATTCGCTTAAACCGTCTACAACAGCAAACTTGTCGAAAAATCTTGTAATAAACGCCTCTCGCTGCTGAGTTTCCGGGCGCGGAATTCGAATGAGCGCCAGCAACGGGTGATCCTGATAAAACCACGACGGCAGCGACTGCAATGAGGAAGCAACGAAAATCATGCAGTTGCGGCGTCCGGAAAGTTCTTCAATTGACAGCTCGCTGTTTTCCTTGAGTCTTTCCGGATTAAGTCGTCGGGCTTGGGTAAACGTCTTTTTCAGAAGGATAAAATCTTTGCGTTCATCTGGCTGTTGCTGCTGCGGGTTGCCGGATATTCTGTCTGCATATTCAAACACGACGGCGACGGGATTTTCGTTCTGATCGATAAGATGCCGTCGAATCTGGGTGACGTTTTCACAGGCGCGAAAAGCGCTTTGCGCCTTTTCCGGGGAAACGCGTCCTTTTTCGGCAATGTCGTAATGAATTATGCCAAAATAGCCGCGTTCGAGAAAGTACGCATCCAAACATTCATTCAGCGAATCGTATCTATCGTTGAGTTCGTAACGGTCTTCAACGTTCCCGTAAAGCAAAACGTGTTTGCCTCGGCGAAGCTGTTTATCCAGTTCTGTCATCCATTCAGTTTGCATGGCTTTTTCAAATTGGTAAAAAAGTTATTTTTCTGGGAAGCGGACAATGTCCGCAAAAAAATAATGTACATTGTTTTAGGCGGGTAATATCCGCCCTCCGTAATGTTAATCCAGATCCAGGGCGCGGTATTGCGCTGCCGACTGCGTCCTTTCAAGTTCTTCCGCCGGATTGCTGTCGTCTGGAAGACTGTCAGCGTTTTTGCGAATCTTGTCAGGGTTTCCTCCCCAGTCGGGATCGGACATTAAAATTCCGTACGGCTTGAGCGCGGCGGCAATGTCCATGACGGTCTGTTTTCCAGTGTCGTTTTCCACTACAGGACGCCCTTCAATCCGATTGTGTTTGACGTCGTATCCGTCAAATTTATAATTAACGGGTTCATTAGCGGCTTGCGGAACGGTAATGGTGATTCGCCTTCGTTGTCCGCTGTTTTGCGTATGAGGAACAACTTTAATAACCGTGTCTGACGCGGCGTCAGACTTGCTGGAAAGAGACTGAATGTCAAATCCCAGCTTGGGCAGTTCTGTTTTCAAAGCGTCAACAAGGTACTGCCGTCGTTCTTCAGCCTGCTGCTTGAGTCCGGCTTGAGTGAGCATGTTGGTATAGGATTCATTCCATGACTCAATGTCGGATTCCATCGTTTGAAATAATCCTTGAGCAAGGTTTGTCTTGAAGGTTTCAAGCGTCCGTCTCAGGTTGGACAAAACGTTGCCTGACCATCGTTTGACAATTTCGTTGTCTGCCAATTCCAGCCGTTGAGTCAGTTCATCGAGTTTGGGTTCAAACTTTCTGCGATTTATTTCTCTTTCCGCTTCCAGTTCCGCCTCCTGACGCATTTTCACTTTGACAGCGGCTTTATGCTGTTCAAAGGCGTTTTGGAATCGAGACAGCGCTCCCGGTTGTAACGAGGAAAAAATAAACGATTCGATTCTCTTCAACTCGGAGTAGCCTGCCGGATCGTATTTTTTAGCCAATTCAGGACTGACAGGCAGCGAATTCCACAATGAGCTGATAACGCTTTTGGCTTTCACGATCTCTTGAACGGATTTGATTCTGTTCATTAAATCGATTGTCCAGTTGGAAAAATCAGCTTTAACTATCGGGAACGTCTCTATCGTTGACGTATTAAGGCGATTTTGATATTCTTTCAGTTTCGCCAGTTCCTGTTCCGATGAAACGTCCGACTGCGACTGAATCGTCTTTCGAGTCTGTTCCATTTGAGTCAGCAGCTCCGTTCGTTCCTGCTGTAAACGGATGGCTGCTTCTTGACGGGATGTAATAACGTTGACCGCCTTGTCCAAGCTTTGACTCAGTTCGAGGGCTCTTTCCAGAGACAGGCTTGAACTGAACTGGGAAACAATCTGATTAACGTTATCAAAGGCGCGCGCCGCCCAGCTATCGTTCATAAACGGCAGCTGTGAAACCTGATTGCAATACTGAGTCGCCTGATTCATTTCAGAACGCAGTTTATTACACTCTTCAACGCGGCGATTCTCCAGACGCTGTAAACGGATTTCGTTTTGTTGGCGCTGGTATTCCTGATAACGTTCGACGCTTTTAGCAGCCAATTTACCGCCAGCAACGGTTCCTTTTACCAGAACTTTTCCTGCGTAATACGTTAAAATAGCCGCGCCGACTGGAATCGCTAAAGCAGCCAGAATTGCCGCCCCAACTACTTCGCCGCCGCCATCGCCGACAGACGTTGATGTATTTTTACTACCGCTCATAATTCGTTAAAATGTTGATTATGAAAAAACTCGTTTTTGAAATTGCGTATTCGGGAAACTCCGGACTACTCTATGTTGACGCGGTGCTCTTGCACCAATTTCCCCAAATCTTCCTCAAAGTTCAAAGGAGGAATTCC
>JAZUMX010000193.1:0-2437 GCA_045603865.1 Thermoguttaceae bacterium | reverse complement strand
GGCAATACGACGTCTGACCTGGACGGCTTCGGTTCAAACGGATCCGGTTCATCCTTGGGCTGTCGATTGCGAATCCCTGCGCTAAAGGCGGAAGATTCCTGATTTAATTGAGCGGTTGTCGGTCTCATTGTTCCTGAAGTTCTGGACGCAGAACGGGACGAATTCTCTGACAATTTTGAACCGGAAGCTCCGGTTCCGATAAAGTCGTTTGCAGTAAATCGAACCGGTTTTCCAGTTCCGTTCCCGGAGTCAGACTCAGATTCTTCTTCTCCGGCGTTTTGCCTCATGATTTCGTCAATCGGCTTGAGGAATTTCGCGTCATTGTCTGAATTGAAATCGTTGGGATTGTTCAGCGAACGTTCGTAAGATTCGACCGCTCCTTTGGCGGCGCGAAGCGTTGACCTCGTTCGCGTCCAGTTGTACTGATCGTCGTCGACGTCAGACGCTCTGGATTTACTCTCAGACGTATTGGAGGAACGAGGCCGCATGCCTTCTGACGCCGTACGGGAAGCGCTTGAATTTAAGGGCGAAGAATACTGCGTTTGACTGGGACTGGACGTCAAATCATAATCCTTTGAACTCGACGAACTCAACGAGGACGGCGTTTGAGTCTTTCCCAGTCTGCCGGAATTCCAGATGGAATCCCAGTCCGCTGTCAAATTCGGCATGGAAATCTCAGGCGCAGACATCGGGTCAGACGCAAAGCTTGAGGAAGAACCGGACGATAAGTCGCTGGTTTTGCTGGACAAATCGGACAAATCCATATTGATAGCCGACGGCGCTGAAGACGTTTCGGACGGATTTCCGTTCGAAGCGTTTTGCTGCGCCAATTGGCGTGAATATTCCATCAGTTTTTCCAGCTTTTCCTGTTCGTTCATATCTTAGGGAATAGGGAATGGGGAGTAGGGAATAGGGGATAGCCCCTAGCCCCTAGCTACTAGCTACTAGCTCCTAGCTCCTAGCTTTTTGATTCCAGCTTCCAAGCGTTAACGCTTAGAACAACAAGCCACGAAGCTAACGGCTAGAAGCTAACAGCTAATAGCTCAAATTAGCTTCTCAGCGATTCAACCGGCTGCATTGACGCGGCGCGCCAGGCGGGAAATACGCTGGCTAAAACCGTTACTGCAATCGTTCCAATAACAATCCACACGATTGTTGGCAATTCAACGCATGTGGGAATCTTGTAAAAATAATAAATATCAGGGGGAAATACAGGACGTCCTGTTATACTCGATAAAAAGTCTGCAATTGGATTGATATTGTCCAGAAACAGCAATCCGCAAGCAACGCCCAATACCGAACCGACAATGCCCAGCATGAGCCCGTAATTCAAAAATACAAACATGATGCCCGGCGACGACGCGCCCAGAGCGCGAAGAATGCCGATGTCTTTGACCTTTTCCGAAACAATCATCAAAAAGATGGTCATGATGGAAAAACCGCAAACGGCGATAATCAAAAACAGCAAAACGTTCATAACGGATCGTTCCATTTCAACCGCCGCCAAAAGGTTGCTGCGCTGATCCTGCCAGGTTTGGA
Source organism: Thermoguttaceae bacterium (assembly GCA_045603865.1). Lineage (GTDB taxonomy): Bacteria > Planctomycetota > Planctomycetia > Pirellulales > Thermoguttaceae > RUG11551. The sequence goes on along the minus strand of JAZUMX010000193.1, from coordinate 898 downwards.
TTTTGTACAGTTCCCGGTCTGGAGAATTAAATTCCTTCTTGAGCATATCCCGAACCAGAGGACCGTCCTTTTCATCTTTGAGCTTGATTCGGATCGAGTTGACCATGGTCTTGTTGGAAATCGGATCGATCATGGAACGCAGACGCTGCATGGCGTCCAGAGGAATAAATACGAACTGGGAGTCGAACTCGCTCATTTTGCTTTCGTAGATGTCAACAACGGTAAAGTTGTCGGTAATTCCCTTGGGCGGCATGGATGCGCTTGCCATGGTCAGTTTGACGTCTTTGCCCGGCCAGCAGAAAAACTTTTCTTCCCCGTCTTCCGTTCGGATGGAAGCCAGCGAAACTCCCATAATCAAGCCGGTATGCTGTTCCTTGCGAGGGTCAAAAACGCGAACGTTTTCCGGTTTGCGGAACTGATTAAACGGGTCGCTGACGCCAGCGTCGTTTTGAGGTTCCGAATCTTCCATAGCGCCTAAATTACTGGGCTGAGCCTGCATCGGAAGAGGCTGCTGCTGAGCCGCTTCCCGTTCCAAAGCCTCGTTTTCAGCGTGGGGGTCTGACGGCAAATCCGGGATGACAACAACGTTGTCTGCGGGAGCGCCCGCTTGTTCTTCAGAAGCCGGCGGATAATTCGCCTGAACTTTGACGGCATTCTTACCGGAAATCGTTCGCACCGCTTCCGGTTCCAATTCGTTATGAGGGCTGGGAAACGCCTTGAGTTCTTCGTCCTGCTGAACTGTTGGCGGAACAGGCGTTTGTTCTCTGGGAGCTATAGAGTCAGGCGATTCTGAATAACCAGCGTCTGAAGACGGCGGAATCGGCGGAACGTCTGGAACAGAATTCTCTTCGACCTCTGGCATCGGCGAAAGACCGGGCAATGACTGGTCCGTTTCCGG
>JAZUMX010000192.1:0-6961 GCA_045603865.1 Thermoguttaceae bacterium | reverse complement strand
AAGACCGCTTGGCCCCCGACTTCAGCGTATGGAAATGAACAAAAAACAGTTTGAACAGAAGGTAATGGAGGAGCAGCCGGTTCTGGTGGAATTCTGGGCTCCCTGGTGCAGCTACTGCCGGCGGATCGGTCCGGTACTGGAGAAGGTGTCCCAGCAATATGCGGGCCGGGTGGCAATTGGCAAGGTAAACATTGATGAGGAACCGCTGCTGGCCCACCAGGAGCAGATCGAGGTGATTCCTACCCTGATCCTGTACCGGAAGGGTCAGGCCCTGGGCTCGATAGTGGCCCCGGAATCCAAGGCAAAAATCGACGAGTTTATCCGGGAAACGTTAGAAAGCTGAGGTGGAACTTATGAAGCACATTTATGATATGATTATTATCGGCGGCGGGACTGCTTCAAAAACAGCTTGTTCAGGGGCTTTCTCAGCTGGATATTGACGAAACCAACGTCGCCGATAAGCTCAAGCTGGTTGTCGGTACGCAAGCGCATTTGATGATTCTGGAATTGCTGGGTACGCAGTCGACAGACCCGAAGTCCAACCTGGTTGTGTTACATCTGCTCAAGACGCTTCCAAAAGAGTTCGTCGGTTCCTGGCTGACGACCGCCAATGCGTCTGAGTCCGCAAAGATGACAATGCTGCTGCGTCACATAGACGCAGACGGTTCTCTTCCTCCGGATTCGGAAAAGAGCGTTTTTGAAGGGACGCAAACGGCGCTGCTGTCCAAACTGCTGGTTAAGCTGGATCCTCCACGTCTGGGAGCGTTTTGGAATCGTTATGTTCAGCAGTATCGTTTGCCGTTAGTTGCCGCCTTGACGCAATGCGTGGCGTATCACGGCGGAGACGTCGCCTTTTTGAACAATCGGATTGAAAAGCTGACCATGCGAGACTTGATCGATTTGTTCAAGTTCGGGTCAGAACGCTATTATGCGGAGTACCCCTCCAATTCGTCGGCGATGGGCAAAAAGCTGGACGAGCTGTCAACGCAATTTGAGAGCTTTCTCCCGGAATTCAACGACTATGTTCAAACGCTTTCCGCCGGGTCGCATTTGATGTCTGAAGACAAGGCGAAGCGGGCAAACTGTTGGACGTCGTTCAAGGCGACGGCGCAGTCTATTTTGGATCAGCAGGGCGATGGAACAGGTAACGCCGAGGCTCTCGACGATCTGATGAAAAAACTGGTAACGGATTTTTCGGTTGCCGCGCCGGATAAGGAATCTCAGGAACGCGCGCCGGAAAAGCGAAAAGAGTTCTTGCAGCATGTAGTTGCCGCTCTCTTTCCGGTTCAGGACGGGTTCAAGCAGTTCCTGCCGCCGATTACGCCTCGAAATGAGCGTCTTTGGGAAAAAACGGTCAGCTTTTTTGAAGACGGTCAATGGGCAAAATCCAAGCCGACTTTGGGAACGCTTGTCGAAAAGATTGTCGGCTCGCACGACGCCGTCGTTCAATCGGTTAAAACCGCTCCCGCCGAAGTTGCCGCTCCCCCTGTCGAGACGGAAAAGAAAAAGAAGTTTGCTCTTAACAAAAAGCAAACCATGTATTTGTCGATTGGTCTGGGGGCGATTTTGCTCATCACGCTTCTGGTATTGATTAATATGGATCTGTTTTTCCCGAAAACGGAAGACGGGCTGTTTGTCGACAAAACAAATACCTCTCAGAAGGACAAAACGTCTGCTGAATTGGAAAAGAAATCGGCGTCTGAACGTCAAAAAGAAGCTCAGGATTTGAAGAATAACGTTAAGACGGACAGCGCCTCTGAAAATGAATTTGTAACAGACAATCCGGAATCGGCTGACGCTGCGTCAGGCAAAGCGCCTAAAGCGATTGCTCCGATTGTCTGGGACGACGCCCCGGAATACGGCGATAAATACGAAACCGACCCGGAACAGGACGAAGTGGACTCGATGGCTCAATCGCTTGTGGCTGGTCTGAAAAAGAATCCCGGCGTCATGTCGAAGCTGGCGTCGCTTCCTTCTAAAACGGACCTGGAAATTGCGTCGATTAAAGATTCTCTTCGAGAGCCGATGAAGCGGGTTCAGGGCAAAGCGTATAATTTGCCGTCGGAGGGAATTGAACAGCCGCTGGATGAAAACGGCGTTTTAGACCTCGTTCAAGCCGGGCTGATTGACACGGTTAATATGTCCAACTTAAAACTGGGTCCCGGCTTTTTTGTCTTCCAGGACAAAGTCGTTCGCTGGGGCGCTGGCGACGTCTTTGATCCCCAAAATCCGGTTACGCAGTATCGTCTGACTGATTTGGAAAAGACGCTGGGGCTGGAAGAATGTTACGTCAGCCTCGTTTCAGAGCCAACAACCGTTAAAATGGTTTTGTCGGTTAAGGGAAAGAAAGTTCATTTCGATAAAAACGATAAGAAAAAAGCGGCGTCTGATTTGGAACAGCGTCAGGTGGAATACAACGATTTGGGTTATGAGCTTCGAGAGTACAATCGAGCCGACGTTCCGGAAAACGCAAAGAAAAAGCGCGTCAGCCGCATGGGCGTTATGGTCGGGATTCCAATTGCGGAAACCGCTCCTGAAGCTCCCAATAAAAAGGATTTCAAGACTGACGAGGAGTACCAAAGCACCGTTGAAGATCATCGTCTGGCGGTTGAAGCGTACGAACGTCAGCGCGAGTTGGTTGTTACAAAAGCAAATGAAGTTTACGGTTTGCTGGAAAAGGAAATCGAACGTCTAACCAATCTGGAAGCGGTCGAACAGGAACGAGCGGACGCTCAGGCGCAAAAGAATTTGTCCGAGATTTTGAAACATCTCAAACAGAGCGCGTTTGTCCTTTATCGCACCGGCGGATTTACAGGCAATCTTAGTTTGCCGACAAAAGAGCTTGTCACAGAATCGTCTCCGGTTGACGAGGAAAACGAGACGACCGCTCCGTCCGACGCGCCGACGCCAGATTCAGACGCCAACGATTTGGATCCGTTTGCCGCTGCAAAGCCGAAAAATCCGCCTGCTGATGCTAACAACGCTGCTGATGTCAATGACGATTCCGAGTTGAACGCTCCGGCTGACAGTCAACCCGTTCCGGAGAAACAGACGCCTGTTCCTGCTGTGGAACCGGGTAATCCAGCTGCAGACGACGAATCGGAATTTGAAGACATTCCCGATCCGTTTGCCGAGCCGACGGAGAACGAAAAACCGCAGTCTGTCAGAATCAAGGCGTATAATCCGTCTGCCGGTCAGAAAAAGACGAGTACTGATAAACCGTCGGCAGGAACCGCGCCAGCGCCCGCGGCGTCCGGCCCCGCCAAGCCCAAGATGAACACGTCCGCCTTGGTGTTTAGCGACGACGATCAGGAAAGCCCCCTGGCGGGCGTTTGGTCGGAACCGACAAGTAAGCCGCAATCAATCACTCGCGCAGGCGTTATTGGTTCGCTTGTTGTGATCTGCAGAAACGCCGGCGTTACAAAAGACACTCAAGCCTACAACAGATTCCGAAATTCTTTCCAGAATAATTATTCGATTGAATGTCAGTTGGTTCAGGTTTCCGTTGTCGGCGCTAAATCCGTGTCGACTAAACCGGCGTCGTCCGGACCGCAAGCCGCATGCGATTTCGACGTCATTCCTCAAACTGTTACATGCATGGCTAAATTCAAGTTTGTCAATAAACAGAATCCTGAAAAAATATTTGAAACCAACTGGGCGACAGTCAAAAACGTTGAATCGAAAAAACAGTATACAGTTTATTATGAATTGACTGCTGGCGATATGGAAATGATGTTGACTCAGTAAACGGTTTCGCGGCGTTTTAACTTTGAGTTTTAATTATAATTTACATACGGAATTTAAATTATGAAGAGTTTGTTTTTTATCGTTTTGGGAGCGATCCCGCTGGCGTTATTGACAGTACTTGCGCTGTTAGACATGACGCTCGTTCGTCCGTGGAAGCCTGACGTTAAAGCCGACCATTTTGAGAAAACCGTCGAGGTTGTCGAAAGAACGTCAAGAGAACTGAGGTCTCTTGATAACGCGTCGGATATTTTGGCAAAAGACAGTCTGCTTAACAGCCCGGTTCCCCCAATCATGCGCGGCATGTCGGCGGAAAACACCGCCTGGGGCGAGATGCCGGACTATTCCCGGCAGTGGGGAGACGTGTTTTTCAATACGCAGCGATTTTTGGAATCGCAGCGTCATCTGGAAAGTCAGGACATAAACGAACTGTTCAAACTTCAAAGCGACGTTCGCAGCTTTTTGGCAACGCTGAAAAGCGGAACGGAAACGCAGGACAGCGTCTATCGTCAGATTTCCGCCTTGCAGAGAGATATCGAAGTTAAAATTGAACGTCTGCAAAAAGAGAACGAAGCGACTCAGATTTTAATCGAGGCGCGTAACGCCTTTGATCAGAAAAAATGGCTTGTTTGCGCCCGATTCTGCAAGCAGCTTACAGACGATTACGAAGATTATACCTCGGTAGCGGTCAAGGCGAACGTTTCCATGATGCTCAACCGCTGCGCGTTTTACACGTCGGAAGACGAGATCGAAAGAATTCTCCAATCGGATTCGGCGGCAAGTCAAAAACAAAAGCTGGGGTCGCTTCTGGAACGCGTCAAAAATTCAGATGAACTGAGCGACTCTCAAAAGCGTAAATATCGTCAATGGCAGGAACAGTACGAAGAAATGGGCGGCAGTTCAGACGACGCCGACGATTCTCCCGCAATCAGTTCGTCTGTTAAATCGCAGATTCAGGTGTACTACGACGCGCCGAAATCGTTTGCCGGCAGAGTTCAGGCGGCGGCAAAAATTCTGGAAACCAACAACGATCCGGCTGTTCGGTCAGCGTTAAAGAGCGAAGTGATTCGTTTGATTAAATCCGGAATTGCCGAGAAGACGCTTAACGAACCGCCGATGACGTTTTACGCCAAGCTCAAAGACGGAACGGAACTGACCGGCGGATTTATAACGGTTCGAGACGACAATCGTCAAATTATCGGATACAAGTATTTTAAAGACGCCAATCAGATGACGGATTCCGAGGGGAATGAACTGATGTATAAAGCGGAGGATTTTATTATCTCGCCGCGCTCGACGATGGCAAAGAGACTGGTCAACACGTACAACAAGGAGCGAAAGCTCTTGCTGGACAACGTTGGCAGCCCAGACGCCTGGTTTCGATTTATTGCAAAATGCAATGAACTGGAAATGCATCGAAAGACGGAAAACGTGTCTGGGGTGTCGTTTGCCGGGGCGATTAAAGCCGCCGAGCAGATTTCCGCTCCGGAAATTCGTCCTCAGCTGGAAGAAGTATTGAAATAAAATCTTTACGTTTAACAACCATTTATTAATTACTAACAATCATGCCTTATAAAATGGAAATCAGTCGGCAGAACAAAGCGTGCTTTTTGTTTCTGCTGGATCAGTCATATTCAATGTGCGAACCGCTTGGCGGCAGCCAGCATCGCAAGTGTGACGAACTTTGCAACGCGATTAACTCGTGGCTGCAAAATATGACAATTCGCGCCTCTGGAGATCAGGGCATCAAAGACTGGATGGATATCGGCGTTTTTGGCTATCGCACCAATTCGTACGGTCAGCCGATTATTGCTCCGGCGTTGCAGGGACCGCTGGCGGGTAGCCCGATTGTATCCATTCGCGACATCGGCATGAATCCCGCTCGAATCGAGCAGAGGATTCAATACATTCAAGACCCGACAACAGGTCAGACGTTTGAAATTCCCAACGAATGTCCGGTTTGGGTTGACCCGTGCTGTGAAGGCGGAACGCCGATGTGCAACATGCTTTACACGGCTCACCAAACGCTTACCGAGTGGATCAATCAGCATCGATACAGCTTCCCGCCCATCGTCGTTCACATTACAGACGGCGAATCCCAGGACGGCGACCCGCGCCCGTACGCTCAGGCGCTGACGCGTTTGTCAACCATGGACGGCAACGTCCTTTTGTTTAACTGTCACCTTTCTTCAACGCCTGTTCCCGGATTCATGTTTCCCGCCAATCCGTATGGATTGCCGGATATGCTGGCTCAATATCTTTATGAGATGTCGAGCATTTTGCCTGAACCGTTTTTCAATCACGCAATTGCAGAAGGGCTTCCGCTTCAGCGCGGGGCGCGCGGGATGGCGTTTAACGCCGACATGGTCTGTCTGATTCAGTTCCTTAACATGGGAACTCAGGCGGCGCCGGGCTTGCGTTGAGCTAATTTGGAAATCAATCGTAAAAATAGGGCATCGGAGCGAACGCAATCGCACAGCTCCCAATATGCAGCTTGTAACAGCAGGCTTTTATAATCAATCATGTTTGTTTTCAAAGGATTTTCCCATCCGAAAGACCCTCAAAACGGGACAAATGAAGACGCCTGGCGCGCGGACGACCTGCAAAACGTCGTTGTCGTTTCCGACGGTGCGTCCAGCTCTTTGTTTTCCAGTTCGTGGTCAAATATTCTTTGTCAGAGCGTTATCGAGAACGTTCCTGATCCGATGGATCATTTCAATTTCCCGAAATGGCTTGAACGCGTTCGGGAAAAATGGCTCAACGGCATTGATTTGAACAATTTGTCATGGTATCAGAAGCCGAAAATGGCGTCAGGCGCTTTTGCGACGCTGGTTTGGGCGACGATTGAACAGTCAATGGAAACGCCAGACGATTTGGACGACGACACGCCTCTGGATACGGACTTTTTCAGAGTGTATGGATACGCTCTGGGCGATGCGTGTTTGATGCATTTTCATAACGGCCGCCTTGTTCGATCCATTCCCGTCGTTCGTTCGGCAGATTTTGATTCCACGCCGCCATTGATGGGCAGCGTCAATCTGGGCGTCGATTTGACTGCCAGCTTTGTTCCGATTGATTTTATCGTTCCGGAAGGCGACTGGATTATTCTGGCAACGGACGCGATGTCTCAGTGGATTTTGTCACAATGCGAAAACGGGTATGTTCCGGATTGGCGTTCGTTCTGGAATCAAACTCCCGAACAGTATGACGACCTGGT
>JAZUMX010000191.1:0-4321 GCA_045603865.1 Thermoguttaceae bacterium | reverse complement strand
GAATCCGTCCAGAAATGAACGCAGGAAATGGACTCTGTCTGATACGAGTCCGCCAACGGAGCAAGCGAGGGAAAGAGCGTTTGCGCCGTTGAGAAGTTCGTCGCCAGAACGTATTTCTCCGCCAGAATCCGTTCGCCGGTTGACAGCTTCACGTCTCGAACGCGGTTTTTGCCTCCTTCCAGTTCCTCGACCGTACAGCTGCGGCGAATTTCCACGCCCAGCTCTTGTAACGCCGCCGCCAGTTTGACGTCGAACAGTTCCCGAAGCGGTACGGTCGGCAGAGAGCAGTTCCATCGGTTTCGTCCTTCAAAGAAAGAGCAGACGAAAACCTTCCGAACCATTTTGTAACATGGGCAGTCAAGCGAACAGGAAAGAGCGCTCTTCACAATGGGCTCGTAGAACAGCGTCCGACCGGACGGCGACGTTTTGCGTTTGTCGAGCCACTGACCGAACGAACCGTCAAACGTCTTTTGCCGCGCAATCGCCAACATATCAAAGACGATTCTCAGCCGCTCTTTCCGCGACAGATAGTTCAAACTCCGCAAGGCGGACGCCAGACGAAACATGCCCGGCAGCCGGTCAGATTCCCGAAACGGTCGCGGCGCCGCAAGCGCAGGTTTGCCCGGCGGATAAAAATAGAATTCCCGTTCCGGCTTCCAAAACTCGATTAACCCGGTTTGAGTAAAGAATTCCTTCACGCCATCGCAGCAGTCCAGAAACGCGTGCGGACAGTTGTCCAGCCAACGCAGAGACGGCAAATCGTAAAACGACCCGCACCGTCCGCCCAGATACGGCGACCGTTCCAGCACAACGACGCTCTGACCGGCTTGCGCCGCGTTCCACGCTGCGCTTAGTCCCGCCAGACCGCCGCCGATAACGACAGTGCGATTACGATTTTGTGAATACATTGGATAAGGCAGTAGGCAAGAGGCAGTAGGCAGTAGTTGAGTTGTATACTCTCGCAACTCGCAACTCGCTACTCGCAACTTTGCTCTAGTCCGCCCCCTTGATAAAAATGAAGTTTGTGGTAAATATATATTGTATTAAGGAATGAAAATTCCGGGTTGTCTGAGTAGCTCAGAGGATAGAGCGCCGGTTTCCTAAACCGAAGGTCGTCGGTTCGAATCCGACCTCGGATAGTTATGTACAGTGATTAGTTGTAAGTGGTAAGTGGTAAGGACGCAAGCGCTCTTCTTACTTACCACTAACTACTAACCACTTACCACTCTCTCGCCACTCATTATACTCATTTTTCCAATTCTTTCCAGTACCGGTTGATTTTCTCTTGATAGCCCGGCAGAGGAATCGGATTTGTATCTATCGGGAACGCCTGCTGAATTTCTGGCGGAAGCTCGCCCCAGATTCGTCGCTTTAACGCTTCTGCTTGAGCTTCGGAAAGCTGCTGGGACTCCCCGTCAGACGTTTTCTCGCCCGCGCCGGGCGCGGAGGCGTCAACCGTCTTTTCGTCGTCTGTCCCCTCGTTCAGGTTTTGATCGTCCGTTTTTTTGTCGCCCGATTCCGGCGTTTTGCTGTTATCGTTCTTCTGTTTACTTCGGGAAAACGACAGCTGATTGATAAACGAAATAAAATGATCGCAAATCTGTTCCTGCAATCCCTGATTGATTTCGCCGGCGTCGCGGAGCTTGAACAGTTCGTACGTCTGACGCATGAGCCGGACGATTTCCAGCAGCGGCGCGTCCTCTTCCGAGACGGCGGCGGTTCCCAACTCGTTCCAAACCGTATCGAGAAACTCCTGCTCTTTTCTCTTTTGTTCCCGTTCCGCTTTTTGAGCGTCGGATAGATTCTCCTCAACCTCGGCGGTCAGGTCGCCCAACAAGGCGTCGTCTAGTTCGTCGATAGAATCAGCGTCTTTCGGACGCTCTCCGCGAAGCAGTTCCGGCGAAACTGTAACAGTCGTCAAGAACCACGTCAACGACGCCAGCCGCTGCTGTCTGTCCGCCAAGACCGCGGCAGACTCTTCCGAAAGCGTCATCGATCCGGCGTCCAGAGCGTCGGCGTACGCCTGACGCGTTTGCTCCAAAACCTGACGCTGCTGCAATTCCAGCAACTTCAAGTCTTCAATAGAAACCTTGCTCTGCGGCTTATCCTCGTCGGGCTTGTCGGCAGATTCCGGCTGAGCGTCCTCCGATTCGTTCGCCCTGTTCATCGCCAGAATTGCCAGCTGTTCCGCCTCGTTGAGCGTGTCGAGAATCTGCTCTAACCGCTCCGTTGCCTCGTTTTGACAGACGGCAATTGTTTCGACGCTTTGTCCTTGCTGAATGAACTCGGCGGCTTGCGCCATATACGCTCGAGTTTGTAACAACGTATCTGTTACAACGGTCATGTTGGGAGCGTCGAGCGTCCCGACCCTGTCAGCCAACTCCTGCTGACGGCTTGCCAGCGTTGTCGTTTCGCTGTTATCGGTTTCCTTTTGAATGGACTTTGTCGCCTCGCTAAGCGTAACCTGCTGATCGTAAATCTGTTCGACTTCCGCCTTGAGTTCCAGCCGCTTTTGCGCGGCGTCGTCTCCGGAGGCGGAAAGAATCGCCCAAGCGCGGTCGTAGATTTCCCGTAAACGGACGATTGCCGCGCTGGCGCTGACTGCGTTGTTCGTCTCCAGCGTCTGAGCGTAAACCGGGCGCAGCAGCGGGGCGTCGAGAACTTTCACCGTTTGCTGTAACGCCGCTGACCATTTCGCCGCCTGCGGCTGCGATTCCGTTTGTTCGTCCGCCGCTGCGGATTCCGACGCCTGAGCCAGCCACGCCTGCGTCTGGACAGCCGTTTGCGGAACGACGGTCGCGACAGTCTCAATCGTCTCCGGCGTCATTCCATTTCGAACCTGTTTTTCAAGGGACAAAACTGTGTGACGAATCTCCCTGAAAGACTCGCACAGTTCCCGGTACTGCCGCCACTGACCAAACGAGTCCGCCGCCAGCGTCAGTTCCTCAGACAGCTTTTGGATAAGGTCTTTCAGCCGGCTTTGCGCGTTCCGGTCGGACGCGTCCAAAGCGAGAATCGCAAAAAGCCGGGTGATTTCGTCATTATACTGCGAATGCAGCTTTTCCAGCCGCCGCCCCGCCGACTCGAGGTCGACAAGCGTTCTGCCCCACGGCGCGTGGTTCATCTTAACCCGTTCGACCAGCGCCGCCAGCTGACCGCGAACGCCGTCTTTCTCGCCCCACGTCTGACGGGCGAACTCGTCATAAAGCCCCGCCGACGCTGCCGGGTTCGATTCGTTTTGCGCCTTGGAAAGCGTGTCGAGCGCCCGCCGCAGTTCCGAACCGATTCGGATTCTGGCGGCGACGAGAATCTTGTTGAGTTCTTCCGCTGTTACAACTTTCAGACGCAGCAGCGCGCTGTCGCCTTCTTCCATGCGGGTGTCGACAGCCTGCGCCATCACGTCCAGCTGAGCGCCCGGCTGCAGTTCCATGGTCGACAAATTCAGCGCCGTCGTTTCCGTTCGTTCCTTCGGCGGACGCTTGATCGACTCGTCCTGAAACGCGTCCCAAACCGGCTGACGCTGATACACGATTTTCGCCGGCTTGACGCCCGTCTGGATTTCCTCCGGCTTGAGAATTCGCCATCTCACCGACGTCGACACGACCCCGTAGTCGTCCGACGAACGAATTTCCAGCGGAATCAGTGCGTCCGCAACGACTTCCATATCCGGCGTTTGACACGCGATCAGTTCCGCTTTCGGCGCTTCGTCCGGCGTAACGTCGATTGTATGCCATATCGTCTCACAGGTCGAGGATAGTTCTTTTTCTTTATCTTCGGACGTTATAAAAACTCGGTATTGAGCGGACGCGTTCCAGCGTCGTTCCGCTTTATAGACGTTTTCCGCGTTTGAAACGAGTTCCAGAGAAATCGTTTCCTGTGAGTTATCCTCGTTATTAATTACCTGTATTGACGCCTGCATATTGTCAACAGCGTTCGCTATTGTTACAGTAAACCGAACTGTGGAACCGGCAGGGACAACGGCGTCCTCATTTGAGGGAACGTCGAACGCGCCGGTCATCGTCGCTGCCGGCGGGATTACTCGAATGGTAAAAGATTCGATGTCTGGGGAATCCCAATCCGAGTCGGTACAACCAGGATTGTGCAAACGCTGAGCTGCTATTTTTGAATTGAACGCCAAAAAGACGGCTGCCAGGAACACAACCACGGCGATCAATTCTATAATCCATCGCAGCAACGGAAGCTGACTCATGAGCCATATATCAAGACGTGCGGCTTTAAGCGATTGGTCAGCGTTAGAAATTGCCGCTTGAGCCAATTCCGCCGACTCGTTGACCGCTGTGCCTCGCTGCTGAAACTCCAA
>JAZUMX010000190.1:0-4027 GCA_045603865.1 Thermoguttaceae bacterium | reverse complement strand
GTCATGCTTCAGCAGGGAACGCTGCTCAAAGGGGTCAACGATTCCGCCGACGCCCTTTGCGCGCTGTACGAAAAGCTCGTCGACTGCAGCGTCGTTCCGTATTACCTGCATCTGTTAGACCACGTCGCCGGCGCGGCGCATTTCGTCGTCGACGATAAAACTGCGATGGAACTTATCGCAGAGATTCGAAACCGGCTTCCCGGCTACGCCGTTCCCCGCCTGGCAAGAGAAGTTCCCGGCGAAGGATCAAAAAGAATATTAGGATAAACACTCATCCCCCGAAGGAAAAGCTATGGATAACAACGAAAACAAAGGAAGTATAATTCAGTTTCTGAAAAAAACGTTTGGAATTCTGATAAACACGCTTTATTATTTAGTGGCAGGGATACTGTATATACTGAGATTGTTTTTACAAGCCGCCGGTCCGGACTTGGGCTTTTTTCTGCTTCTTATACTAGCGCTTCCTTTCTATTTCTTTTATTGGAAGATAAACTCTTCCTTTGAACCGTTTGACCTCTTAGCCCGTTATTTCGGCTCTGGCTTGGGAGCGGTTCTCGGACTTCTAAGCGGAGTAGCCGCCTTGTTGGGATTTGGAATTATGAACTGCTGTTTTTCACGCTGTAACAATGACGACGCCAGTCCGCAGGAGACAGAGGAAAAAGAAGAGTCTTCAGAACAGACGTCTGAAGAAACCGTCGAAGAAACCCCAAAATCGATTTTAACAACGCCCATTGAACAAACAAAATTTTTCAAATACATTCAATCAATCCTTCAGCCTGTGGGCAAAGGAATAGAATGGCTATTGATACGGTTATCAAAGTACATTCTGTATCCTCTGCTTTGGATAGCGCTGTCTGTTCTGATACCGGCTTCCTTCGGATCTTTTTTAGGACGTTGCATTGATTCCAGTTACGCATCCTTCTTTTCGACTGAGAAAAACGTTATCGGATGGGGTTTTATTCTGGATACAATCTTTGTTATTGCAGCTTTTCTTGCGATTCAAATATTGTTACTCGTTAAATGCAAGCCAACAGCCTGCTCAAAGCGTCATTCAAGCGTTCGTTTTTATACAGGAATCGTTTTGATTCTGCTTCCGATAATTGCAACTTGCATCGGAACAGAGGTCTTGTGCCGTCCTGCCATTCCCTATAAGGACAAAGAACTGGAATGCGGCGTTTATCTTTATACGAATAACACTACCTATAATGTAGCGGGGATCAATATTTATTCGTCACGCTGCGGCGGGTTTTTCCATTCCGGGTTCTGCTTGATAACCAAAGACCCCAGAGGCGACAACGCCCAGCGTCAGAAACTGGGTCTGGAACCTCTTCGGTTTACCAAACTCCAGCGCGGTTATTACGTCAACATGATAAGCATGGCGGTTCCTGACGTAGACGGTTTTACCAACTACCAAAGCCGCTGTTATCCTCGAGAAAACGCGTACGATTTTGACGTCAACGCGTTGAAAAACTACCTTGCAGGTCATTCGTCCAACGATTTGCCCGCCCCAGCGCTGCAGCTGACACATATTCCTGTAACAGACGTCAACAAAGCATGGAATCGCATTGTGGAATTCAAGCAGACGTTTAACGATCGCTTTCCCAACGGCATGGTTTACAGCCCCGTTCCGTATACAGACGAACATGTCAAAACAATTAACTGTAACACTTACTCTGCTGCAATTTTAGATACTCTTTCCAAGGACAATCTGATTAAAGCAGACGACCGGCAGATTAAAGTTCAGTTTGAGAAGTTTATCAATCCGCGGTTCAGTTTCGGAGGTCAGACGATGGCGGACGGGCAGAAGCTCAACGAATTCTTTGCTCAAGACGACGCCTCGGAACAGGTCAAGCGTCATTGGGAATTTGTCAAAACAACGCCGCTGAGCGAACAGAACTTTTGGGCGAACGCCCTTCATCCCGACGGCAGTTACGGCAAGAGATTATCCAAACTGGTTGAAAAGCCCAAAGACTGACAGTAGGAAAGAATTAGCAATTGTCAATTAGCAATTATCAATTACGCAAGCGCCTCAATAATTGCTAATTGCAAATTGCTAATTGCTAATTCTTTAAAGCTTTTCTCGCCGCTTTTTTAACGTAGACGTTTTCGTCTTCAACCGCTTTGACGACGGCGGATTCAGCGTCTGCGTTATCCATCGCCAGTCCTAAAGCGCGAATCGCCCAAACGCGAGTTAAATCGTTTTCCGATTCCGCCAGGGGGAGAATGCTTTCAACGGGAACCGTATAGTCGCTGGCAATTCCTTTTTCTTTATACAGACAAATAGCGCGCAAGGCGCGGCGGCGGGCGACGTCGTTTTCATTTGCCAGCAAACCGTGAACAGGGTCGTACTGTTTTTTGAGCATAAGAATCGTTCCGCAGTCGCGAGCGATGTCGTCTGAACTGGATTTTTCCAGAAGAATCGCCATTGTTCGATAGAAATCGGACAGGTCTTTGTCGTCGTCCTGCGCCAGAGAAATCAGTTCTGACAGCGCGGCGATACGATTGAGCGTTGAGTTCTTTTTGAGCATTGCCAGCAAGGCGTGTTTTCCCTTCTGAGCGTTTGGCGAGTCTGCCGGGGCGACTTTCCATAACGCTGCTGCGACAGCCGCCTTAACGGGTTCTATCAACTCCGACTGAGGGGCGTCGCTGGATTCCGGTTCCGAACCGTCAAGCGGTTTCCCGTCAAGCAAAGCGGCCAGCGATTCTGCAGCCGATTCCGCTTCTGTCCCAAAGGCGCCTAACGACTGAGCTGTGCAAATACGAACGGCGTCCATTTTGGATTTGAGCGCTTCGGTCAAAGCGGGAATCGCCTTTTTGTCCTGAATTCGCCCCAACGCCCAGGCGCAGACGGCGCGCGTGTACTCGTATTCTTGGATATCCAGCAGACGTTCGCATAACGCATCGACGGCGGACGCTGCCGGCGCCCCGATTTCTCCCAGAGCGTATCCCGCATACCATCGCGTTCTGTTTTGAAGGTTTTCCGTCGATTCCGTTTTGGTCAGTCGACCCGTCCAGTACGCGGCGTCTTTGCCGTTAAACGTTCCCTCCTGAGCAAACAGGATTGTCGAGAATAACGTCAGCAGGGTAAATAATATCGTTCGCATGTTGATTTTAGGGTTTTGGAGTGCGACGGCTTGACGTCGCTTTTAATAGGGTAATGTTGAGATTTACCAAAAATGTGTTTCGTGCAAATTACGTTCGAACATAATATTTGTTTATTGTTCATAGCGTTGATTGCACGAATTACATTTTTCGTCATTCTCGGTGGTTTTGGTAATGAAAGCGACGTCGAGCCGTCGCACTCCATATCACTGCATCCAAATATCCGGCAGGTTTCGGCAATGTTCGACATTGTCCATGCCGTAGCCGTAAAGGAACCGGTCGGGAGCGGGCATTCCAGGGAAATCGACAACGACGTCGGCTTCCCGCCGTTGAGTTTTGTCGATCAGCGCAGCGACCTTGACTGACGACGCGCCGTTTCGCATACAGTATTCCCGCAGTTTGTTAATCGTCCAGCCGGAATCGACGATGTCTTCGATGAGCAGGACGTGCCGCCGTTCCATGCTTATGGAAGAAGAATGTTGAATGGTAACCGTCCCGCTGGTGTGAGTAGCGTTTCCGTAACTGGACGCGCGAATAAAATCGATATCGAGGGGCGTTTTCATTTCGCGGACGAGGTCAGCGGCGAAAATAACGGCGCCTTTCAAAATGGCGATCGCCAGCAGCGGCCGTTCCGGCGTACAGACCCCGACGGGGGAATACCATTCGTCAATCTGCTTCGCCAAACTCGAAACGTGCTCGGCTATCTCTTTTGCGGAATACAGGATTTTCGGTGCCATGGCTTTTTCTCCTTTCATATACATTATTATAATCAGATGAGAATAATTTACAAGAGGCGCGACGAGAAGATTGGAACAAGAAAGCGAAGCAAATAACTCTTGTGTATAGCAGACAAGCTGAGAAGCTGAAATGCGTCCTGAAAAGAAAGATGTTCCTGCGAAAAACGTCAGGAATGACGCGTCGCGAT
>JAZUMX010000189.1:0-2015 GCA_045603865.1 Thermoguttaceae bacterium | reverse complement strand
GAAGCAAAATCCCAACACATATTTCCTTGCCGCATTTTCGGTTTTAATCAGCAATTCATAGGACTTGAAGTTCATATAAGTATTATACATCAGTCCAGAATTGGGTCAATTACCAAAAATAAACCGAATCGTTTAGATTCGGTTTATTTCATTTCTATAGTTTACAAACGCCGCTATTTGCGGGGAGCCAGACGAAGTTTGGCGCGAGCCTGTTTGACTTTGCGCTCTTTGGTCGCAAAGACGTCGTCTGTGGTGGCGACAACCGCCAAAGCGTCTTCCAGCTGCTTCGCCGCTTCGTCGGCGTTGAGTTCAGTAGTCGGAATGGCGTTTCCGGTCATGATGGAAATGTTGTTGTCCAAGACTTCCACAAAACCGCCGTCGACATAGTAGCGTTCCGTTCCGGACTCGGTTTTAATGCGTAATTCGCCAAAACCAACTCTGCCAATAAGCGGCGAGCGGTTGTTTTCAATCCCGATTTCACCGTCGTACAACGGCAAAACGCAGGATATGCATTCCATATCCAGAACTTTCTTTTCCGGGGTTACTACGCTGATTTTCATAGTATTAAAGCTTTTTTAAAAGTTGCGAGTTGCGAGTTGCGAGTTGCGAGAAGAGCTTTACGCGTCTTTAGACAGTAAAGTTCAACTCGCAGCAGCTATAACAGCTTTATTTGGCAGCCGCCGCCATCTTTTCCGCCTGTTCAGCAGCCTGTTCAATGCCGCCGACGTACATGAACGCCTGTTCGGGCAGATGATCCCATTTGCCGTCGCAAATTTCGTTGAACGAACGAATCGTGTCCGCCAACGGGGTGATCTGACCTTTCTTGCCGGTAAACGCTTCGGCAACGAGGAACGGCTGTGACAGGAATCGTTCAATTCTACGAGCGCGATGGACGACCATCTTGTCGTCTTCAGACAGTTCGTCGACGCCCATAATGGCGATAATATCCTGAAGTTCTCGGTATCGCTGAAGCATCGTCTGGACGCGTCGAGCGCAGGCGTAATGTTCGTCGCCGACGTACTGCGGGTCCAAAACGCGGGAGTTGGAAGCCAGCGGGTCAACGGCGGGATAAATGCCTTTTCCGGAAATGGCTCGTTCCAGATAAATGAACGCGTCCAACTGTCCGAACGCCGTAGCCGGAGCCGGGTCAGTCGGGTCGTCAGCAGGAACGTAAACCGCCTGGACGGACGTAATAGCGCCGCGGTCGGTTGACGTAATTCGTTCCTGAAGCGCGCCCATTTCAGACGCCAACGTCGGCTGATAACCTACAGCAGACGGCATACGTCCCAGCAGAGCGGAAACTTCTGAACCCGCCTGAGAGAAACGGAAGATGTTGTCAATGAACAACAGAACGTCCGTTCCGGTGGCGTCGCGGAAGTATTCCGCCATTGTCAGCGCGGACAAAGCAACTCGAAGACGGCTTCCTGGCGGTTCGTTCATCTGACCGAAGACCATGGTCGTCTGGTCGATTACGCTGCGGCCGGTGTCGCCGATCTTGGCTTCCTGCACTTCCAGCCAAAGGTCGTTACCTTCACGAGTTCGTTCTCCAACGGCAGCGAAAACGGAGAATCCGCCGTGGGCCGACGCGATACGAGCGATAAGTTCCTGAAGAATAACCGTCTTTCCCAAACCGGCGCCGCCGAACAAACCAGCTTTACCGCCTCGGACGAACGGGGTAAGAAGGTCAATAACCTTAATACCAGTTTCAAAAATTTCCGTCTTGGTTGAGATGTTAGCCAAAGCGGGAGCGTCGCGGTGAATCGGACGGAATTCCTTTGCCTTGACCGGGCCGCGCTTATCTACCGGTTCTCCCAGCAGGTTGAAGACGCGTCCCAGGGTTTCTTTTCCAACCGGGACAGAGACCGGGGCGCCGGTGTCGACGCATTTCATACCGCGCTGGAGACCGTCCGTGGAAGAAAGTGCAACGCAGCGGACAGCATTGTTGCCCAAATGCTGCATAGCTTCCATGACGACGATGCTGTCATCATGGTTTTTCACTTCAACAGCATTATAGA
>JAZUMX010000188.1:0-8229 GCA_045603865.1 Thermoguttaceae bacterium | reverse complement strand
GTCTGGAAATCGGCGCCAACAGAGCGGAGCAGCTTTCCTCCGGCATTTACGTAGCTCTTGTTACAACGGCTGCCGGTCTGGCGATTGCCATTCCTGTTGCGTTGTTCGCTCACTTTTTTGAAAGCCGAATTCTCAAAGCTTTTCACAAGCTTGACGCCAAACTTCTGCCGCTGTACGACGTTATGGAAAAGCAGGAAGGCAAACCGAGAATTTCGTTATCGCAATACCAGTCAAAATAACGCGATAGAATCCTGTGTTATCGCGGTTTGAAGGATGAGTTGGCAAGACGCTTGCGTTGATTGTGGATTGTTTATTTTCTTTTAAAAATTAAAAAGCCCGCTGACACAAACCTGTTAGCGGGCTTTTTATATCTCAACGACTCGAAGCAAACGATATACGATCGTTATTAAAGCTTGCAAAAATCACCAGACAACGCGTCTAAATGAAAAACTTCAAGCCGATTGAATCCAAATTAAAGTAACAGCGTTCTGCGGCAATCATTCAACCAGCTGTTCAAAGAGCTGATTGAATTCCGGCATTTGCTTGTCGAGAAATACGATCCAGTTTTGCGGGTTCCAGATTTCTATACAAACGGCTGCGCCAACGATAATAACTTCGTCGCCTTGACCAACGCCTAAAAATTCCCGAAAACCTTCTGGAATGAGCGCTCGTCCTTTTGCGTCCAGCTTTAGTTCTTTATGCCGAGT
This sequence comes from Thermoguttaceae bacterium, assembly GCA_045603865.1. Taxonomy (GTDB): domain Bacteria; phylum Planctomycetota; class Planctomycetia; order Pirellulales; family Thermoguttaceae; genus RUG11551. The sequence goes on along the minus strand of JAZUMX010000188.1, from coordinate 7,522 downwards.
GGAAAGGAGTCGTCCAAGGTTTTGAACCATGTCAATTCGTCCTTCCATTTTTCCCATCTGGAGTTTTCTCTGAATCAGTTCGACGCCTTGAGAAAGTTTTGCTTTCCAGTTTACAGCGTTCCATAAACTCAGACATCCAGTTCGTTCCTTGGCGAGAATGCAGCTGACTGAATTGGTTTTTGCGGCAGGTTCCAACGCCTGAATTAATGAGGCGGGAACCGCCAGTCGGTAGCGTTCATCCAAGGCGCGAGTAAACTCGCCTTTAATGAGAACTTCGGCAGCAGCGGCATTGTTGGCGGACACGATTTTGAGAAAAAGTATTGACTTTCAGCTAAATAATCCGTTCTTTAGTGAAAGTCGCAATCAATTTCCGGCTTAAAAAGCTCCGTCTTTAAATACCGGCTGAAATCCCACGTAAAAAATCGATTTCTGGTTGATAGTGGGTTGATTTCCCACAATCAACAAATTCAGTATACATCAAATTTTTGGCTTTGCAAGGGTCGGGACAGTGTTTTTTTATAAAAATGAGGAGATTTTTTCGATTTTTTTGATAATTTATACCGAATTCGCCTTGAATTGGTATTTTTCATTTGTGGGAAACTGTCCCACATTGTGGGACGGCGTCTCGCCGCCGAGTTGCGAGTCAGCTTTTAGCTTCTAGCTCCCAGGATGTGAGCTTCTAGCTTCTAGCCATTAGCTATTAGCTTGATAAACCTGATTCATGCGTTAAAGCAAGAAACAGGAATAACCAAGCTAGCGGCTAGGAGCTAGTAGCTAGTGGCTTTTCAATAACCAAGCTAGAAGCTAGGAGCTAGTAGCTAGCAGCTCAATCTGCCTACTGCCTCAAACAACCGACGCGTCTTCAACTTTCCGTTCCGAGACAATTTCAGCGGCGAGTTTAGCGCCGAATTTCGATGGATCGTCTGCATTGTTTTGGACGTCCTTCAGAACCGGATAGGTTGGCGCTTCCTGCTTGATCTGATATTGTGTAACGCTTGGGAAAGCGAAGTTGACGCCAAGCCGTTTGGCAAGACGAATGATGTCCAGAATTAGCTCCTGACGCGATGCGTTTTCTTCTTCGGCGCTGTGAGCTATGAAAAAGCAAACCAGAAGAATGTTAATGCTTGAATCGGCAAATTCATTGACGCAAACGCGGATGTCGTCCTTTCGCGTATTGGGATACGACTCAATCAGAGTGCGAATCCCGCCGCAGAACGCTTCCATCAATTCTACTGGCGTGTCGTATTCAACGCCAATAAACGTTTTGAATCGGCGGTACAGACGTTTACCCATGTTGTCTATCGTACTGGTCGCCAATGAACTGTTGGGAATAACAATTAAAGAATTATAGAACGTACGAATTCGGGTGGATCTCAAGCCGATTGTTTCTACGGATCCTTCTACGCCGTCGACGACAACCCAGTCTCCGATAGTAAACGGCCGGTCAAGGAGAATCGTCAAAGAGCCAAAGAAGTTGGCGATGGTCTGCTGAGCCGCCAACGCAACAGCAATACCGCCGATGCCCATCCCGGAGATGATTCCCAAAGCGGAAAAGCCGAACACCTGAGCAATCGCTATCACGCCGATGAAAAACGCCAGGCATTTCAAACAGCGGTTTGCCAGTTCAACCAGAACGTTGCCGGTTTTGTTGGAAGAGCGGACAAATCGTCTTCGGAGCCATTCCGCGAAAACGTCGCACAAACGAATCAGGGAGATCATTGCCAAAACGATTCCAAGGGGATGGATTATCCAGGTTGCCCATTGAATTACGTTGGGCGCTACATGGACGCAAACCAGACCGCGATACCAAATATATAACATCGCCAAACCTGCCAGCGGACTGAGCGCTCGTTTTAGCAGTTCGAGATAGTTCTCGCCCAGTTTGACAAACCGTAACGGCATAAGTATCAAATACACCATTAAAAACGGAGCAATTAAATAAACCAAATATCCAACAATGAAAAACCCAATGAGGATAATCCATTGAATATACATCATCCCTCCAAACGTTTGAAAAACGCCTTCCGGAAGATGTTTCATCCACCCTTTTTGAACAAAGACGGGCGGACGATTTTCAAGAAGTTTATAATTCTTTTCGATATTTGCTACTGTTGCAGAAGCGAATTTCCAGGCGCCGTCCGATTGTTTGACAAGCACAAGCGCCTCAAACTCCTTTTCCGGCCAGAGATAATATCTGTCTTTATCGTACTGCTCTGGAATCTTTTTAAGAGAAAACTGTTTCAGACGAATAATAATCTGCTCTAAATGATAGACCAGCATATATTTTTCGGTGTCTTGCACGTCCGACGGCAGCGTGGACAAATCCATAGTCAACAAAGCGTCGTCATAATTCCGCTTGTACGTCGATTCCAAAAAGAATGCAACCAGCGCGCGCGGGTTCTGGATACTCTTAAAGACGCGCAGAGCGTTGGCGTCGATGGCGGGCGGTTCGTCGGTTTTAGCCGATTCTTCGTTAGGCGTTGATTCCGCTTGAGGTTCAGTCTGTTCCGGTTCATCAGACGTTTCTACCTCAGAAGACGCGTCTTTTCCAACAGACGCTGACGTCTTTGAGATTTCCGCCGGGTAGACGTCTTGAGGAATCTTGTCTTCAGGAATTTCCTCATCCGAAATATCCTCGATTTCTACATTTTCTTCATCTTGTTCTGAATTCGCGGTTTGACCGTCAGACCCCATTTGAATCTCGGGCTGTTTCAGTTCGGATGGGATGACCTGTTTAGGCGTCGGCGCGTTTGGAAAGACTTTCGAATACGCTTTGGTGAAAACGTCGAGCGGGTTCTGAGCCGCAGACGCATTTTGCGCCATCCCGGGATTGGCAAAAATCAGGATCGTAAAAGCAAACAGAGCTGCGCTCAACAGACGAACAACAGTCTGTCGGACAGAAATTGCGTATGACTTTTTATTCATAATAATAGTAATGGCAACAGGAATTTTGAATTTTGATAATATGCGTTTATAATCCGTATCTGCTATATAGCAAATTTTAAAATGTTGGAATAGAGCAATTTTAGAAAATAATAAAATGGAGATAAGAAAAAACGCAGGACTCTGAAAGGGCGTTTTTTAGATGGACGCCCCGAGTCCTGCGTTTGAGTAAGACGTTTTACAGTCTGACGATTTTATTTTCGTTTTTTGAGATTAGTGTATTGGGCATTGAGCAGCGTTTTCTTCTGCGGAGTCGGCAGGATATAGTACTGAACCGGTTTTGACGCGGAAGCTTCCGGTTCTTTCTCTTCTGTCTCTGCCTCGGCGTCCGGTATGATTTCTTCCAGACTGTACGACGAACAGCTGAGCTGAATGCCCAAAATCGAGTCGCAGGAATCGTAGAAGCGATCGACAGACGCAGCGCTGGCAGCGGCAATCGCAGCAACGTTGTTCTGTGCATTTTGCGCCGCCAGATTGGCAACCAATTCTTCGAGAATGGCGTATCTGTCCTGATAGTACGAACTAAGAAGTTCGGGCGGCGCTGGAATACTGGAAACGACCGACACGTGGAGCGTATAGTCCGTATACTTGCCGCTGACAATCGCGCCGTTGTTATGGGTAATTTCTGTCGCTCGAACGGTGATGTTATAAACGCCCGAAGTGGAAGAATAAGGAATCGACCAGCTAACAAGCCCGGTTGTTGCGTCAAGACTGACGCCCCATGGCGCGTCAACGAGCGTATACGCAATCGAATCGGCGGAATTGTCCGGGTCAATGGCTTTGAATGAAACCGTCAGCTTCGATCCTGGGTAGACGGCGTTCGTTTCGGAATTAACCGGGCGGACAAACCTTGGCGGGGTGTTGATTACCGTTATTACATCGTAAGTTTTTTGAGCGACATTGCCAGCGACGTCTGTCGCTTTGACGGTAATCGATTCCAGGACGCCGGCGGAAAAGTCTGGAGTCCAGCGGATAACGCCGGTCGTGGAATTAATTGTCATTCCGCTTGGCGCGTCAACCAGAGAATAACTAACTGCATGCTCGTCTGTTGCGCTTGCCGTTGACGTAAACAGGACGCCTTCGGTTATGACGTTGTTAGTCAACTCGTCAGCCAGAACCGGGGCGACGGTTTCGACTTCGATTGTCAAGGCGTTGGACATCGCGCCCATAACGTCAACCAGAACCGCGCCGTCTTCGGTCTGAACGGTTGCTTGCTGCGGCTGCGCTATTGTAATGGAGTGTTCGCCGTCAGACAGCTTCCAGCCGTAGGTGGATGTAACAACGCGAGAAGGAACGACGACGTCGCTTTCGATCCCGATTATGTTGTTGTCGGAAAACAGACAGACGGGGTTGCCCGGCGTCAGGTTTTGACCGAGGAACGACAGCGTCGTTGTGGTGTTGGAGTTGTTGTTATTGGTAATATAAACGTCGTCAACGCTCAGACCAGATCCCGCCGTGTATTCCAGAGTCGGCGCGACGGCTACGGCGTCTTCCCACGCGCTCTGACTGATAACGTAAACTTTAACGTCTTGCGTTGACGTCAGCGTTTGTCCGGCAATCATCTTATAAGCAGTAAACGTAAATGACGCGCTGTCGCCTTCAATGGCGTTTTGAGGCAGTTTCATGACAACTTCGTATTGCGTGTACAAATACTGTGACCCGTCGTCGTTGTAAATCAGCATGGATCGACCGCGAAGCGTGGACGCGTCAAACCCGGCAGGAACGCTGGTGACCTCAATTCCAATTTGAGAGTTTGTCGGGTCGGGGTCGTACGCCTGAACGGAGAACATGATCCATTGTCCGGCTGTTCCCGCCTGAGCGTTAACCGGATAGAACACAGGATTGTCCTGCATTTCGTTGACTTCGATGGCAATCTCGACCGTTGAGAATTTACCGCGACCGTCTGAGGCGCGCAGAATCAGGGAATACTGATTGCCGCCGCATTCTTCGCCGGGCGTCCAGGTCAGAACGGCTCCGCCGTTGGAGTCTGTTTCTGAAAGCGTCAGTTGGCTGGCAATGGATTCCGGAGCGTACAGAATCGACCACGTTACAACGTCGCCCTCGTCCGGGTCAGACGCGCGCAGCTGAAGCGTGAACTGTTCGTTTTCAAACGCTTCTGCTACGCCGTCAATCAACAAACTCGCATTGCCGTTTTCCCAGCTGGGAGTGGAAAAGAGCGGATCGAGAATTGTCGGCGCGTTGGCGTCGTCAGCAGAAACGATGTTTATTGTTAACCCGTCCAGTGCATCGCTTTCCAGTCGTTTATTGGATATTTGCGTGTTGCCAACGGAAACGTCTGTCGTTAAAACCTGCTTGACAGAAAAATCGTACATTCCGTAATTGAGCGTTATTCCAGATTTCATCGGGACGGTAACCGTTCCATTTGTGTTGACGCAAACAGCCGACCCAATGCAGGTTTCCACGCCGTTGATTGTCGTCCAGATTTCGACGGTCATGTCTTTTGTCGCGCCGGTTACGTCAAACTTCAAGCCGGATCGCTTGCTGGTTTCGTTCCCAGACTCGCCAGAATCGTAGCTGGACGGATTGAGCGTCAGTCCCGTCGGTTTGGGCGGCAGAATATAAACCGGCGTCATCTGGGAATCCCCATAGTTCCAGTCGGCATCCTCTGTTCCAGCAGCGACCACGGTATACCAGTTATAAACGCCGGGAGCCAAATATGCGTGCGTATACTGGTTCTGCGTATAAATCTCGTAGTATCCGGTAGACGAATCAAACGAATAGCAATAGGTTAACAATTCCGACGACCCTTGCTGATACAGCCCCATCCAGTAATAGATTGTACCGGAATCGACGTCTTTGGCGCTAACCAGACCGTTGACGTACGCAGCCGACTGCCCAGACTGTGACATCGGGATGACGATTTCCTTCGCGTTGAAATCGGTAATGAACGGTTTGGAGTTGGTCGAATCCGCCTTGGAAATATTGACTTTGACCCGGACGGATTCCGATGTCCGCCCTGTACTATCGACAGCCGTAACTGTCATCCAGGTTGTATATGCGTCGTCTGTTGTAACTTTCAGATTCGACTTGAGCGAAACAGTCGCGCCGACAGAGGTCGTCCCGTTGTTGGCGGTGGCGTAGGCGTTCCCTTCGACAATTTCTGCGTTGACAACCGTTATCGGCGTTGACGGCCAATCTTTGTACTGATACTGTTGTCCGTTAATTGTAACAACGTGAGTTCCTGTTTCAACGGCGCTGATTGCGTCAAGAACTTCGTATCCGGAAACCAGTTTCCCGAAAATGGACAAATCAGAGTTCAAGCTGATTTGTTTGCCATCGGTGATATAAAACTGCGCCGTGTTCATATCGTTCCCGGCAAGGGTCGTCGACGCTGGCAGAAATCCAATCAGCCCTTTGGTTGTATGTTGAAGCGACGAGTTGAAGTTGTCGTCGATGGTTGAATAATCTTCTGCAATATACTCGTTGGACGCGTTGAACGAGCCCCCGTACAGAAGAGCGCCGTTTTTGACGTAGTCAATGAGCGTCTGATTGTAAAAGCCGTCGTTTGTCGCTTCGATTGCTCTGGCAACGGAATCCGGCGCCTCGTTGGGGAACAGTTCAAAGACCATCGTTCCCGTTTGAGAACGTCCTTGAGCGTTCGTCCACGTTACCTTCATTTTCAAATACGGATTGCTCTGGGCGGTAATATCCGTTCTTTTTCCGGCGGAAATGGCGGCGCTGAGATAATTGGAGTTGTCCGGCGTTACGCGAAAATAGATTTCGTCCCCGTCGGCGTCCGTAGCGGTAAGCGGAATCTGATACGTCGCGCCGGAGGTTATGTCAACTGAATAACAGCCTGCCTGATTGTCGTAATCCAGCGCCGACAAATTCAAAATCGGCGCGGCGTCCAGCATTGCGCGTTCCTCAAGCGCTTCAAACTGAATACGACGTCCCTGCTTAACAGCTTGGCGTGATTTTTGGTTTGTCATTCCCAAAATTTTGCCCCATTTGGAAAGAAACTGTTTCATAACGAATTTGGGTGGTAATTGATAAATAAAAACCTGAGAATCAGCGGTCGAAACGCCAATTGCTCTATTTCACTGCGTCTTTCATCGGTATATATATTAATTCTCTTAATTTAGAGGTCGTCAATTCAAATTAGTTCCCCCAAGTTCTCTATAATATACGCGATTTTATTTTTAAAAAAAGAAAAATCATACGTTTACCGCAGACGCCCTATTGTCAATAATTGGTATAACCGTTATAATAGAAACAAATTTATATATAAATTTACAAGGGAAACGGAAAACCGGAATTTATAAACCAAGTGCGGGAAACGAGTAACGACGGACGTTTTCAATCGACGGGAACGGATTTTGACGCTCTCGCTGAGGGAACGTTTGCGAATATTCCGCCGGAGGAACTCCCGACGTCCGCGCCGAAAAACTGGGTCTGGACGCCGCCGCTGACAGAGCCGGAACCGTTTGCCTACATGCCCTCGGTTTTGGTTCTGATTTTTTTGGCGGCAGGGGCGATTCTCGATAATTTTGTTCTTAACTGGACGTGGCGAGTTTGGCTCAACTTCGGGCTGCTGATAATGCTGTTGTGGTTCAGTTCA